>CAZAVC010000142.1:0-5728 GCA_964488265.1 uncultured Fimbriimonas sp. | reverse complement strand
GCACCAGCAGAATGAATCGATAGATCCCGATGAGCTTTCCGACCAAGAAGTATCGGGGATGCACCGGAGCCGAGAAAACCAGCTCCAGCGAACGACGTTGTTTTTCCATCACCACGGCAAAGCTGCCGAGCGATGTGGCGATAGTTATGATCGCAAAGACGAGTGTGCCCGTGATGGTGCCGTAAAAACTCTGGAGCCTGCTCTGGGCTTCGACCAGGTTTACGGTCGAACGAGCTAGACCGCTATCGTAGCTGATCACGGCAAATAGCGAGAGGATGCCGAGATACACCGTGAACAGAACCACCGCGCGATTCCCCCGCAGCTGAATCCGGAAGTCGCGCCGCGCGGTAGCGTTGTTGAACAGTTGATCGAAAAGCGTGCGAATCGATCCCCAAATGTCCAGTCCAGCCCGCGACTTGGTTGCCACGTTAGTTCACCGCACCCGTCGTCAGTTTCAAGAACACGTCCTCAAGGTCGGCATCTTCTTCTCTGAACGTGAGCACTGGCACGCCCGCCGCGACCATCGCCGCAAGCAGTTGTTGCTGATCCCCGTCGTCCCCGTGAAGGTGGAAAGAAACCGTTTCCGAATCGCGGGCCTCGATAGAGTCGATCCCCGTTTTTGAGCCAAGCCACTCGACCACGGAACCGGACTGCCCAAGAACTTTGACCTCCAACTTCTTGGCAGGTTGCATCTGCCGAACAATGTCTTTGACCGCGCCAAACGCGAGCAATTCTCCCCGTTCGATGATTCCCACGCAGTTACAGAAGTCGGCGAGCTCCGGCAGGATGTGCGAGGAGACGATGACGATCTTTCCCATCCGACCCAGCTCCGCGATGAGCTCTTTCAGGTCGGCCCGGGCGCGAGGATCGAGACCCGACGCGGGTTCGTCCAGAAGCAGCAGCTTAGGGTCGTGAACCAAGCAGCGGGCAAGACAGAGGCGTTGTTGCATGCCCCGCGAGAGAGACTGAACAAAGGCGTCCTTCTTCACCGTAAGGTCGGTGAGTTCTAAGACCTCGTCGATCACCTGTGGGCGACGCTCGACCCCGTAGATCGCGGCAAAGAAGTCGAGATACTCCCAGACCTTTACGTCGTCGTACAGTCCAAAGAAGTCGGGCATGTAGCCGATCATTCTTCGAATCTCCATTGGCTGCTCGATCACGTCGATCCCGTGGAGAGTCGCCGATCCCGACGTTGGCTCCAGGAGGGTGGCAAGCATCCGGATGGTCGTGGTCTTACCCGCGCCGTTACTGCCGATAAACCCGAACACATCTCCCGGCTTCAGCTGGAACGAGATGCCTTTCACGGCGAGGAACCCACCGTAGTCTTTGCGAAGATTCTTGACCTCTAACATATGGAATCACTGAGGGTCGGAGACCGCTCCTTTGGGACCTCGCCCGATAAATCGGACCTCGTTGTCCGCAAAGACTAGGGTCTTGATCGACCAAACGGCCAAGACCAACGCTAAGAAAAGATGAAAGACTATCGCCGTCACGGATGAGAAGGCCAATGTAACAACCCACGCTTGGTCCACACCGTCAAGGCCATTTCTCTGGAAAGCAAGGGCCTCAAGCTGCGAGTACTGGCTGAACAATGTGAATGGGTGCCAAACGAATAAAATTTGGCTGGTATTGTCCATCGCTCCAACACTTGCCGTGAGCGCCGGTAACAGCATGTAGATGATCAGAACCATCCCGAGTGACGTTCCAAGCGAGACCAGGGGTCTTTTTGCTCGAGCAGAAAGCAAAACCGTCCCTGCGGCGCAAGAGAGCATCGCCGAAAGGCAAGCAAGTGTCATCAGGATCAGGCCGGCCCAGTGAGTTCTCTCGTAGGTGATTGCGGCAATGAGCATGGGTAAGGCGAGCAGAACAAGCACCCCCACGTTCAACATGAATCCAGCCAAAATTTTGCCGACGATGATCTGCCCGTGAGTCACCGGCGCAACGAGCAGCATGTCCCAGGATCGCCTCTCTCGCTCTCCTGCGATCGTGCTATGGAACAGGATCGGGTTCAACAAAAACATCAGGATGGTGTACAGCCCCAGCACGATCATAGGGCTGACATAACCCCGAGAGTTCACGATCGAAACCATGAGGATGCCGAAGATGAGCAGAAGTAACCCGAAGACGGCCGCGTTCCCCTGGTTGCCACCGCCGAAGGTGAAGAACCTGCGAATGATCCTCTGAATCTCGATTTTCATCGGATTGTCGCTTACATAAAAAGTCCACCATTGCTTAAGCGGCGCCTCCTTGGTTGTCAGCGGGCGATGTTTTGCGGATTTCGTGTTTTGGGACATCAGCGCCAAACCTCTCGTGGAGCCAGCTCTTTGCCCAGATCGGCCGAGGCAATGATGCGAATGCTGCTCGGGAGTGCCTTGCCTGCTTGGAGCGGTGCGGAAAACTGCATCAGGTTGCCTGCGAAGAACGCGGTTCTATCTTCCGAGCTCGTCGGCGCGAGACCGGAATACATCGGATCTGCGGATCGGTACCAACTGTCGCGCTCCTTTTGACTCACGGGCCGTCGCTCAACCTTCAAAACCCTAGAGTCGCCGGGATTGATTTTCGGAGTGGGGATCACACGTCCGAACGCAAGGAGTAAGTTGTTCTCTAGCACCTGGTTGGTCCGATTGGTCACTCGATAAGACGCCGAACTTGGGCTAAACGACAGGGTCTCCAGACTCACTCCGGTCTGCGACTCTAACGAGCACCTGTACTGGAACTGTTTGAACTCAAGCGGTTTTGTCTGGACCCGATTCGCAACGATCGTCCCCGTATCCAAGAAGCGATCCCCGGTTAAACTCCCCATATCGTAAGAATTCGGGGTGGTCATCCAGTCCACGTTATTCAACTTCAGGTCTTGCGACCCTGCCTCGCGAAAGAAGGCCTGCGAATAGCCCGAAAAAACGAGATTCTGGCCAGACGGCGCTCCAACAATCAGTCCTTGAGTCCAGTTGGAGGATTCCGCCTTGTAAAGACTGCTGCCTTGTTGAACAAAAGCAAGGGCGAACACTCCGCTAATCACCGGACTTGTAAACCACGCCCACTCCAGCTTCTTCAGCTTTCTTAGAACCAAGAAGTTCACTGGGAGGACCATGATGAGATAGACAAAAAGGAGCGTGGCGACCTGAGAGGTCGGCGGAAGAGTCACGGAGAAAGCGGAGCCACTGAACGGATCGCCTGACATCGGCGATGAAAAGCTTGAAGAGAGGCTCGAGGAGTATGTGCCTGAACTGCTCGAGTAAGACGCGTAACTGCCATTGCCGAAGCCTTGGCTCCGGTTGAGCACAGAGTTCACCCGCTCAAAGCGCGAGATGCGAAGCGCCTGAGAAAGCGACCTTCGCCCCGGCCAAGCTTGAAAGACCGGGTCCGCAAGGTTTGCGTTGACGTAAACCACCGACCCCAGCCCATAGGCTCTCGAAAAAGCGTTGATCCCATCCGTGTTAAACACCTCGCGTGCCCCGAGGTATGGCTGACCGGGCCGAACCGTCACTTCAAGGTTGTTTGCTAGCCGGATATTCGTGGGCTCACCCACTTTTGCCGGAAGCAGTTCGGCAAGACCAGGGACCGAGAGGACCGATTTCGAGGGTCCGCCGAGAATCACGAGGTTTCCGCCAAGTTGAATCCAGTTCTGAAGCGCTTTTACACTTTCGCCGCTGATGCGCTCCGATCCTTCTCCAAGTACGATCGCCGTGAGACCTATCAGCATGGAGAACCGCGTTGGCATGTCTTCCGGAGACCCGTAGCAAACATCGGCAAGGCTCCCTTCTGCATTGGAGCCTCGTTCCCGCGACTTGCTCGTGGGGACCAAGAAGCCAAGGTCGCCCGGATTGTCGCCAACGGCCAAGATAGTCTGAGGCGCGCCACTCTGATTTGAGGGGACCTCCTTCGATCGGACTACTACGCCCGGGCCCTGGAAGGTGGCACCTAACAGAGACGATTGTTGTCCGGGGAAGGTGATCAACTCTTTGGTGACACCCGTCGGCAATTCTACAGGCACCAGAAAGGGACTCTCGTTCACCTGGACAACACCAGAAACGGGTCGGCCATCGTTGAAGATTCGAACGCGAACAGGCGCAGAGTAGTTCGTCCCGATTTTTCCGACGAACAGGGGAGCAACCTCGATCCTGATGGCAGCCTGAGCCCCCGAAACGGCCAAAGCAAAGCTTAGAAGAGACACCGACCGAACTGCCCGACGAGCGAGTTGCAATCCCGGCGTTCTTTGGCGAATCCGCTCGTTAACTGCCTTCAAAATTCCCAATCCTTTCCCCGAAACGCGTGATCCGCCAAGATTTTTAGAATGAGACGCATCCACGACAGCCCCCACCGAACGAGTTGTCTGGAACGAACCCACTTCCCCAGTAATTCGGACGTCCCAAAGTGTTGCAAAAGTTTGGAGGTTTTACAACCATTACCTGCGCACTCACTGTGACGCCCATGACAAAGCAAACTCTCACCGGGCAAATTTAGTTCGTCCGATTTCTCTTGCGCTCTTGGAAGCTCCTACCGGTTGCTTTCCACGATCTTGGTCGCCAGAAGCCACCCTACCGCTGCAAGTAAGCCACCCAGCACGTAGGTGACTCCCAGGTACACCCAAGCGATTTTGGGCGCGGATCGTAGGAGTGTCACGAATTCCAGTTGAATCGCTGAAAACGTGGTGAATCCACCCAGGAATCCGGTCAAAACCGCTACCCGCATAACATCGGACTGTCGGCCCGAAGCCATTGGGATCAGCGTTCCAATGAACGTGATCAAGAACGCTCCCACCAGGTTCACGGTAAGGGTTCCCCACGGGAAGCCGCCCTCCGCGCTGGACCGGTTGAGCGCCAATCCTACGACGTAGCGGGTAACGGAGCCCACCCCACCCGTGACGAAAACCAACAAACCCAAGACCGCAGAATTCACTTGAAAGAAACTCGTTTACCAGCGGTCGACATGGACGATCTCGGCTGCCGGGAACCGATATCCGCGAGGGTAGAGCGCCACGTCGGGATTTCGCTTCCCGATTGCGATCAAAAGGATGGGGAGAACGGATTCGGGCAAACCGAACGCTTCGGCAACTTTCTCCGGTTCAAACCCGCCCATCGGCGCCGTGTCCCAGCCTGCTTCAGTGGCAGCCAGCATGAACGCCATCGACCAGAGTGATCCACCGCGAAAGACTTCGTCCCGTTGCTTTTGAACGTCGGATTCATAAGCGCCGATCGCCATCGAAATCGTACGGGAGCGCCGCTCCTCCGTCGAAACACCCTGGGCAACCGCATCCGCCGTGATTTGCTCGACTTGCCGAAAGTGCTGAAGATCGCCGCAAACCACGACCACTGCCGATGCTTCGGTCACCTTTGCCTGGTTGTAAGACACCGCCTTGAGCGTCTCTTTGGCCTCAGCAGAATGTGCAACAAGGATCTTCCAAGGTTGAAGATTCATTGAGCTGGGAGCAAGGTTTGCCTTGTCCACGATCCGTGAGACTTCCTCTACCGTAATCGAAACGGAAGGATCGAAAGAAGGAACGGCTCGGCGAGCCTCTAATGCGGCGGTGACATCCACGCCCTCAGTCTATCGCCATAGACCCCGTTTGATCGCCATAGACCCAGTCGAGCGCCAAGAAGGGCGCAATAGATAGGAAGGCGGATTGGGAGTCCCAAAGACCGGATCGAACGGAATTTCCGACTCGGAATCGATGGGTGCTGTGGGGATTTGGGTGCTATTGGGAGGGCGACTCCTTCGCCGACCTCCG
>CAZAVC010000141.1:0-5743 GCA_964488265.1 uncultured Fimbriimonas sp. | reverse complement strand
CGTGGATCTCCCTGCCGTTGGACGCACTCTTGCCGTGGAAGAGGTCTTTGGCAGCGTAGAAAGCGTCAAGACGGTTTCTGATCTTTACGCACCTGTGGCAGGCGAGGTCGTTGAGGCGAATACGCTTTTGACCTCTCAGAGCGAACTTGTGAACTCCGACCCTTATGGCCAAGGGTTCATGATCAAGGTCAAGGTTTCTGGCGAATTGCCAAGCGACTTGCTAGACGCATCTGGATACGAAGCCCTCATCGGTTAAGAATGCCCTACGTTCCACACACCCCAGAAGACGTCGAGGCGATGCTTGCCACCATCGGTGCAAGTTCCATCGACGAACTCTTTCGAGAGATTCCCGAGAACCTCCGCGTTGCCCCTGGCGCTCTGAACCTTCCGAGTGCGCTTGATGAACACAAGCTCTTCGGAGAGTTGAAACGGCTCGCCGCCAAAAATACGGCCCTTGACGAGGTGACGTGTTTCTTGGGAGCAGGAATCTACGATCGGTTCATACCCGCCAGCGTGAGTGCAATCATCTCGCGTGGAGAGTTCTTGACCTCCTACACGCCCTACCAACCGGAGGCGTCGCAGGGTTATTTGCAGACGATCTACGAATTCCAGTCGATGATCGCGGAGATCTTCGGAACCGATATCGCCAATGCTTCTATGTACGACGGGAGCACTTCAATGGCCGAGGCGGCGATCATGTCAACCGGTCTCAAGAACCGAGACAAGGTGGCTGTGAGTGAAGCGGTTCATCCACACTATCGCCAAGTGCTCGACACGTACTGCTGGTCAATGGGGATCGAAGTCGTCGTTCTGAAAACTGAAGATGGCTTGACGAAGAATCTGGCTGCAGCTGATGGTTGCGCTTCGATCATTCTTCAGTCGCCAAACTTCTTTGGTCAAATTGAAGACCTCGCCGCTCAACGCGCCGCCTGTGACGCAGACGGTTCGATGATGATCGTGGTCGCCGATCCATTCGCCTGCGCTCTGATGAAATCTCCAGGATCCTACGGAGCGGACATTGTTGTGGGTGAAGGTCAGCCGATGGGCGTTGCTATGGGCCTGGGTGGTCCAATGGTTGGACTCTTCGGATGCAAGAAAGAACTTGTGCGCCATATCCCCGGCCGAATCGTTGGTCGAACGAAGGAGATGGACGGAGGTCGAGAAGGGTTCGTTATGACCCTTCGAACGCGCGAGCAAGACATTCGTCGAGAAAAGGCAACCTCCAACATTTGCACCAACGAGGCTCTCATGGCACTCGCAAACACGGTCTACATGACGGCGATGGGCAAAAACGGATTGCAATCGGTGGCCGAATCTTCCATTCGAAACGCGCGGTACGCCCTTTCGAAGCTTGAGGAGTCGGGAGCAAAGCGAGTGTACGGAGGAAAGTTCTTTGCCGAGTTTGTAGTCGAGCTTCCGGTTTCGGCGAAAGCGGTTCGGGATGCTCTGCTTGAGCGCGGAATTCTCGCGGGACTTCCGCTTGGCGACTACTACGGTGGTCGCGAGAACCAGCTTCTCGTAGCAGTTACCGAGATTCGAACGAAAGACGAGATCGATCGCTTCGCATCCGAACTTGCAAGCGTTCTTTCGAGTGCAACCAGCCAGGTAGAGGTGAAGGCATGAACCATTTAAGCAACGGTCGAATGAAGCGTGTTCCGGAGCCGGAACTCATCTTCAACAAGTCCAAGAAGGGAAGGGTCGGAGCTAATATTCCCACCTGCTCAACGCCGGCGGTTGATCTCGCCGATGCCATCGGAGACCTTCGCGAAGACCTTCACCTTCCCGAAGTGAGTGAACTCGATACGATCCGCCACTTCACGAATCTGAGCCAGATCAACTACGGCATCGAGACGGGTTTCTACCCCTTGGGATCGTGCACCATGAAGTACAACCCCAAGATCAACGAGGCTACGGCTCGACTATCCGGGTTTGCCAATCTTCACCCAATGCAGCCTGTGGAGACAATTCCAGGCGCGCTGGAGCTTTTGCTCGGCGTTCAGGAAATGCTCCAAGAGATCACCGGCTTCGACAACATCACCCTGCAACCGCTCGCGGGTGCTCATGGTGAGATGACCTGTCTGATGCTCATCAAGGCGTATCACGAGTCTCGTGGTGAGGGTGAGACCCGTAAGGTCGTTCTCGTTCCTGACTCTGCTCACGGTACAAACCCAGCATCGGCGGCCCGATGCGGTTATTCGGTGAAGTCGATTCCAACCGACGCGAACGGTAACACGGATCTGGAAGCTCTTGAGAAAGCATTGGATTCGAATGTCGCGGCGCTGATGCTTACAAACCCATCCACTCTGGGTCTTTTCGAGCCAAACATCGAGAAGATTTGCCGAATGGTGCACGAGGCAGGCGGTCAAGTCTTCTGCGATGGAGCGAACATGAACGCCATGGTCGGCACGACTCGGCCGGGCGATCACGGCTTCGACTGCATGCATCTAAACTTGCACAAGACGTTCTCCACCCCTCACGGCGGTGGCGGCCCTGGTTGCGGAGCGATTGGTCTTCAGGCACACCTTGAACCGTTCCTTCCCGTTCCTGTCATTCGACGTGGTTCGGAAGGGGAAGTGATGGCGGACTACAGCCGTCACCATTCCATCGGTCGAGTTTCTGCGTTCTACGGTCAATTCCTCATGGAAGTCCGAGCGTTCACTTACCTTCGAGCCTATGGCAAGGAGAAAATGGCGGACATCTCGCGATACTCGGTGCTGAATGCCAACTACGTTCGAGCCCGGCTGAAAGACGTTCTTCCTCCGGCTCACGATCGCCCGTGCATGCACGAGTGCATCCTCACCGCTGAGAAGTACAAGAAGGAGCACGGCATCCGCGCGTTGGATATCAGCAAGAGATTGATCGACTACGGATTCCACCCGCCCACGAACTACTTCCCGCTGATCGTTCCTGAATGCTTAATGATCGAGCCTACAGAGACGGAAACCAAGGAAACGCTTGACCTGTTCTGCGACGCGATGATCGCAATTTGCCACGAGGCAATCGAGAATCCTGATGCTCTTCACCATGCGCCATCAACAGCGATGGTTGGACGTCTGGATGAAACGCTTGCAGTGAAGCAGCTCGACGTTCGCTGGATTCCGGCGGCGAAAGAAACCGCAGGTGTCTAACCCAACCATCACGGTATCTCTCGAAGGCCCCTCTGACGGGGCCTTCAACATGTCTGAAGATCTCAATCTCTTCCACCAGGCAGAGAAGGGTGTCGCCGCTCTGCGGGTCTATGCCTGGGAAGGCGGTCCGTGGGTATCCATCGGACGATTCCAACCTATTCTAGATGCGGAAGCATCCTTTCCGGGATACCGTTTGGTGCGACGACCTAGTGGCGGGGCAGCGGTACGCCACGTCGATGAAGTCACGTTTTCGCTAGCGATTCCCCTTTCGTTGCTTTCGATTAACCCTGAGGCAAACCAGGGCAAACGCAGCGTCCGAGCCGTGTACCAAACTGTGTCTCAAGCCGTTGTCTACGCGGTTTCGGGGGTTCATCCAGATGCTCGGCTAGGCACGGAGCGTCGACAAGGCGGCGGCCCGCCACCGTTGGACTGCTTCGATATGGTGGACGGTCCCGACGTGGTCGATGCCCACGGTCGCAAGCTTGCGGGATCGGCGTTAAAAGTAGGAAGGGAAGCCGTCCTCTTGCAGGTGTCCATCCCCGTTGGAAGCACTCGCCTAACGCACCTAGAGGTATTTGCACGTCTGGTCGACTTCGTCAGATTGGAATGGGGGTTTGAAACTGAGTCCGACATCTTGACCGCGCCTGATTCTGATCGGCGGTGTCTTGCGATCCATGCAGACTGGGCACCACTTTTTGATTTGCGATGGGAAGACGCTCTTCCTTACTACAACTCCGTGATCCACGGGGCCGGTTTCTCCTTGGAAGGAATTCAAGCGGAGTTGGTGAGAATCGCAGGGCGTGCGGTTGCACCGATCAGTGAGGACGCCATGCGTCGAATCGAGCATCACTTCCTGCCTGGGCTCGGCGCCTCCTGCTAAAAAAGAGCGGCCTGCATTTCTGCAAGCCGCTCTTTCGGTGTTGAAAGATTGGAGCTGTTAGTTCGGGCTTGGCGTGATTGTGAATCCCTGAGATTGAAGCTCTTGCCCAATGTGGCGAAGCTTCTTCATTGCCCGAAGCTCGATTTGGCGAACTCGCTCTCGAGTGACGTTGAGTTCGGTACCGACCTCTTCCAGCGTTCTCGCGCGACCGTCGTCCAGACCGAATCGGAGCCGCACTACGTCTCGCTCCCGGCTAGTAAGTCGACCCAAAATGCCATCGATCTCTTCGCGCCGAATAAGGCTCCAAGTGACGTCTCCCGGAGTCGGCATGTTGGTGCTTTGGACAAAGTCTCCAATCGAGCTGTTGTCCTTTTCACCCACAGGTGTCTCAAGCGAAATCGGCTCGACGGCCACCCGCATCATCTCACGGACACGATCGACGGAGAGTCCCACCTCGCGGCTGATCTCTTCTTCGGTCGCTTCGCGCTGAAGCTCTTGTTGCAGACGGCTCGCCGTCTTGACAACTTTATTAATGAGCTCTGCAACGTAAACCGGAATCCGAATGGTGCGTCCTTGGTTGATGATCGCCCTAGCGATGGCTCGGCGAATCCACCAAGTCGCGTAGGTCGAGAATCGGAAACCCTTGGACCAGTCAAACTTTTCAACCGCACGGATAAGTCCGAGGTTGCCTTCCTGAATGAGGTCGGCAAGCGGGATGCCTCGTGCGTTGTACTTCTTTGCGATCGAAACAACGAGTCGTAAGTTGGATTCGATGAGGTGTCGCTTCGCTTCGGTGCCTTCAGCAATCACGCGCTGAATCACCATTGGGGTGATCTCTTGCGGGCGTCCAAGGTGAGCAATTTCCGAGCGTTGAAGCAACTTGTGAAGCTCCTTGATCTTGTCCTTTTCAGCGAGTTCTTTCGCCATGACGAGGACAGCAAGGTGAACTTCTTGCTCAGGTGTTAGAAGCTGTGCGCGCCGAGTTTGGCGCATCCACATTTCGAGCTCTTCCGAATCATCGTTCTGGGCCTCGGCTTCTAGCTCTTCAAGTTCCTCATCTGTCGCATCAACCTCGAGCAAATCGTCTTCGGGAGCGGCAGTTGGGTCGTCCAGCGTCGTTACGTGGGGGTCCATAAATGACGACGTTCGGCCCGGCGTGCGGACTGTGATCGCTCTCCCCCTTCGCGGTTGCGTTGGTAACCCGTTTTCAAGTGCCATTGTGTTCTGTGTGTTCTCCTAAGCCAAATCCAATTCGGCTTCCTACCATCCATTCGCGACCCTGGGAACGACGGCGATTTGAACCCAGCGATCAATCAGGGGTCCAAGCAAGGACCTTCAATAAATCACGAGGGCTCCTAATTGTCAAGCGGCTTTCAGGCTGGAAAGGTTCCCTTAACACGAAAACTCGCCCGCAAACAAACTCTACGCCCAATACCGCTTCTTTGGAGCAAGTATTTGGACGGTCCGCGAATTTATCTGCGAAGCGCGCGCGTGTTTTCTATCACGTGGCGTAGGGTTCTTCCTAGCGCCTGGGCCGCATCTCGAGAGTTGAACCTCCCGAAGCTGATCCTTAGGGTACCTCTTATCCAATCGGGTTCGAGACCCATAGCCTCCAGAACAGGATTATTGCCGGTATCCCTGGACGAGCACGCAGCCCCGGCCGAGACCGCAAAACCTGCCGCGTCGAGTTCAAGGAGCAATGTTTCCGCTTCCACCCCCTGAACGGAAATGCTCA
>CAZAVC010000140.1:0-5801 GCA_964488265.1 uncultured Fimbriimonas sp. | reverse complement strand
ATGACCTTCGAAGAGTACTGTTCACTTCTCCTCGATGCTGGTGCTCGGATTCTGGAAGATAGCGGACTCGATCCCATCGTCGCCCAAGAGCCGGGACGAGCATTAGTCGGCGAGGCGGGCGTCACTCTCTACGAAGTGGGCGTGATCAAGACGATTGAAATGACCGATGGCGCGAAGCGCACCTACGTCTCGGTGGATGGTGGAGTCAGCGATAATCCTCGACCCGCGCTTTACAGCGCCCAGTACACCGTGGAGAGGGTGGTGAAGCGCGATCCGGCTTGGGAATACGTCACCGATGGACCAGGAGCCGCGTTTGGAGCACCTCTCGGTGAGCAGGTGGTGACCGTAAGTGGTCGTCATTGTGAAACGGACCGATTGTTCGCCGACGTATCCTTACCTAACGACCTCGCGGTTGGCGACCTTCTCCAGGTGCTTTCAACCGGGGCATACAATTCCTCTATGGCAAGTAACTACAACCGATTTCCGAGACCGGCGGTCGTACTTGTCCAACGGGATGGTGCCTTCAAGACCCTCGCCGAACGGGAAAGCTGGGACGATCTTTTCCGACGGGAGACGGTGTAAACCACATGCCCTTCGATCTAAACGGCTTTGAATTCAAACTGATCTCCTTTTTGGTGATCTGTCTCTCGATCGCTATTCACGAGTTTGCTCACGCAAAATTTGCGGACCTCGCGGGAGACGACACTCCTCGCATGCTGGGTCGTGTAACGCTGAACCCATTGAAGCACTTAGACCCGATGGGGACGGTTTTCATGGCCATTACCGTGTTTTCTGGTTTCGGCATTGGCTGGGGCAAGCCCGTTCCGATGCGACCCGAGCGAATGAAAAACCCTCGGTGGGATCATTTTGCGGCGGTCGCTGCAGGTCCGATTTCAAACCTCCTGCAAGCGTCCATTTACGCAGTCCTTCTGAGGATCATGATCATGACAGGCGGTTTGGGTGGACCGTACCTGATGATGATCTGCTTGACGGGCGTGTTCATCAACGTCTCCCTGTTCCTTTTCAACCTCATCCCGCTTGGACCGTTAGACGGTCACTGGCTGTTGGGGCTTCTTATGCCAGAGAAGTATCGGATTCAATGGTATCGCTTTAATCAGGGTCCGGGAACCTTGATTCTGCTCCTTTTGGTGCTGCTCCCAGGCTCTGGTTTACTCGGCCAACTCATCGGTCCATTTCACGATTTCTTCACCAGTTTGTTGATCGGCAAAAGTCTGTAGCGAGTCCTCTTTCGGAAAAGAACCCGGATCCTCGGTTAAACTGTGCCGAGTCGCATGGGCAACGATCAATCCACCTCCGAACGGCGCATTCTTAGCGGAATGCGCTCCAGCAATCCTCGTCTTCACATTGGGAACTACGAAGGGGCGCTGCGCAACTGGGTCGAACTCCAAAACCAGGGGTTCAAGATGTTTTGCATGGTTGCCGACTGGCATGCCCTCACCACCATGTACGAGCAAGCTCCCGAGGTTGGTCGGAATGCGATAGAGGTTGCGAAGGATTACGTAGCAGCCGGAATTGACCCCGCAAAGAGCACTATCTTCATTCAGAGCCAAGTAAAGGAGCATGCCGAACTCCACCTGCTCTTTTCGATGATGACCCCGCTCGGATGGTTGGAGCGGAATCCGACTTATAAAGAGAAGCAGCAAGACATAGGAGTCGCCGAGCGAGAGCCGTACGGACTGCTTGGATATCCGGTTCTTCAAACCGCTGACATTCTTCTGTATCGACCCTGGGGAGTTCCGGTTGGTCGCGACCAAGCTCCACACCTTGAGATCGGCAACGACATCGGTGGACGCTTCAATCGCCTCTACAATCAGGAGGTCTTCCCGGCATTCAAGTACATGATTCCGGAAGACGAAAGCAGGGCTAAGCTCCCAGGCCTCGACATGCGGAAGATGTCGAAGTCGTACGACAACTGCGTCTATTTGAGCGACTCCGAAGACGAGACCGCCAAGAAGATTAAGTCGGCCTACACGACACCGACCAAAATGCGGAAAACCGATCCAGGCATTCCAGAAGGATGCGCGGTTTGTCAGTATCTCAAGATCTACCACCCGAATTGGCAGCCTCTCTGGGAAGAGGATCGAGCCGGCGAGCGTGGATGCATGCAGAACAAAACTGAGTGCATTGAGGCCGTAAACGAATACTTCCGACCGATGCGTGAGCTTCGCGCCGCCCTGGATGACGGGGCGATCCTTGAGGTGTTGGCCAAGGGCAGAGAAGAGGCAACGGACGTGGCTAGAGAGACAATGCGCATGGTTCGAGATGCCATGGGCCTCTCGTACGGTTTGTAAGCTTTCGCTTTAAGTGCCCGCCAAAACACACACAACCCTCGAGGAATCCTCGAAGGTTGTGTGTGTTTCAGTCTTTATACGGGTCGTATTCCCCCGCTCCTGCCATCGCTACGCCAAGTGGCTTTAGTCGATGAAGGATTTTGACGCTGTTGGCGTGGTGGTTGAGCACGTGGTTCAACCGCTTGTACGCCTGTGGCGCCTCGTCGACGTCTCCTCCGCGTAGAACAACTCCGGCATCTTGCAGCCAACGCTTCATCGCATCCGGATGGATTGCTCCGATAACGCCTGGCTTCGATTTTCCGCGTCGGTCTCGCCCGGTTGCTTGAGTCCTCGACATGACCCGACCTGCGCCGTGAACGGTGGAGTAAAGCGAGTGCTTTCCATCCTCGTCCTCGACCCCTTCCAGGATCACCGATTCTTCGCCCATCGAGCCGCCTACAAACCCCTTTTGACCCGGAAATGCCGGAGTTGCACCCTTACGGACCACCCACATATCCCGACCAAAGTGGTTCTCCTTCCACGCAAAGTTGTGGTGGTTGTGAACCTCTTCCACAATCTTTCCGCCGAGGATTTTCGCCACTCGTTGGCACACCCAGTCTCGACCCGCGTAAGCATATTGCCCCGCCAAGTTCATGCACTCGATGTACTCCGCACCTTCCTCAGAGTCCTGATGCAACCACGTGATGTGCGCGTGCTCATGGCCCTTCGCTTTCGCGATGTCCATGTAGTGAGTCGCAATCCCGTGTCCCAGACCACGTGAGCCGAAGTGAACTCCAACCCAAATGTTCTCCGATTCATCGACAAAAATGTCTACGTAGTGGTTCCCACTACCTACAGTGCCTAGTTGCTCTTGTGCCTTTTCCTTAAGTCGTTTCATGTGCGGAAGTAACCACAGATCTGAGTCGAACAACGAGTTGTCGACCATTTCATCTTGGTTCTTTCTTCCCACACCAAATGAGATCTTTTTGACGACCTCATCCATGATTTTGTGGATTTGCGAACGGACCTTTCTTGCGTCAACTTCCAGCCTTACAGCTTTGTTTCCGCAAGCAATGTCGTAGCCAACACCGCTCGGAGAGATCCGATCTTCGTAAGCCACAACGCCGCCAATCGGCACGCCGTAGCCAACGTGGTGGTCGGCCATGAGCGCCATGTGGGTTGCTCCTGTAAATCGCGCATTTTGAATCTGCGCGAGCGCTTCCGGAAAGATCGGGTCGCCCCAGATCGGTACTTCATCAATGATTTTCATGGTGGTTTATCCTGTGTTTTCATGGTCACGAGAACGCATCCGCAATGGCGAAAGACGTCCGAGAAGGGAAGAGAGCAATAGTGTTTGAGCATGAAGACCTAAGTCTAGATGCGCAAGAACACTTGCTTGAACGTTGGGTGAGTTTGGGATGTCGAGAAGCCGCTTGCCCTTCTTAGGCTCGATAGCTGGCGTTCGTTCGACTGGCGGCGGGTATGCCCCGCGTAGAATCATCGCCCGAACTCACCACGCAATCGAGCATCGCGGCCTGGTTGGCGCGATCTCCTCGACTGGTATTAAAAAGGTGGTGTTTCATGACGGTTCTCCGTTATTGAGAAGATTATGATCGATAATGATTTCGACATATCTACGGATAGTCGTTAAAATTAAAGAAAAAGTCGAAAATTATCTCAATCTAAATCCACAGAAGAGTCGTAGAGTGAGGGAATCATGAACGCGAGCGACCCGAATATCTGTTTAGCCCCTGGGGATTTAGACCCGATGGCTCTTTATGAACTGCTCACGTCCATCGTCCATCCCCGACCCATAGCGCTTGTCTCGTCTGTCAGCGCGAGCGGCATCCGCAACTTGGCTCCGTTCAGTTTCTTCATGCTTGGCGGCACAAATCCCCCGTCTATCGTGTTTTCGCCCGTGCTCGGGAGTCGTGGAGAAAAGGACTCGCTGCGCAACATAAGGGAGACGGGCGAGTTTGTGGTGAACACGGTTCATCGAGACATGATCGATCCAATGAACCAGGCTGGGCGATCAGTCCCATTCGAAACCGATGAATGGGAACTCTCCGGCTTGACACCGATTCCCTCCGATGCTGTCACCCCGCAGCGAGTCGCCGAGAGTCTCGCATCTCTCGAGTGCAAACTTCACGAAGTTGTCCACCACGGAGAAGGAGTGGGATCGGCCCGTTACGTGATCGGGGAAGTCCTCCGCATTCACGTATCTCAAACCGTCGAGGCGTTCAAGACCGATCCTATTCGCCTCATCGGCAGGCTCGGCGGAGCTGAGTACGTGGACGAAACCGACGTCTTTGAAGTGTCTCGTCCACTTAGTTAGCCACTTGAATGTAGCTGAGCCTAGATGGGCTAACCCGCGCCGGACAATTTCTTTCCGTTCATCCGGTATTCCTCTTTCACGACTTTCACTTTCTTTAGCTTCCACTTCCCACCTGCTTTCACCCAGGTGTCGGTGCTAATCGTCGTGCCTTTCATCACCATTGGCGTTTTGGGGTCTTGGGGATTCGCCATGGTGAACTCCATCTTCTCGGTTGCTTCCACGGTGATGGTGTCGGCCTTGATGTTCCACTTAGCGAGGGTCATCGATCCGCCCTTGACGCTTTGAACGAGGCTGAGCTGAGATTTAATCATCTTTGCCATCTCGGCCTTCTTCATGCCTGCCATGCCCGTTCCTACCATCGAAACATCTTCGGTGGTGAGGTCCAGGAACATCTTTGACATTCCCGCGGCATCTTTTGCTTTGAATAGCTTCAGCCGAGTGTCGTACGCTTTCGAAATCTCGCCCTTTGCGTCTGCGAGCGAAAAAGCAGGAACCGCCAAGATGGCAACACCGACTAGAGTCGTTAAGAAAGAAACCCTCTTCATCCACTCCAATATAAACCGGAATGGAGAAAGAGGGTTTTGAATCGGTGTGGAACGTCGGGCTTAGTCCACTTTTTTGCCGTCGATCATGTAGGATTCGCGGGTGATTTCAACCTGCTTTAGTTTGAGATCCGACCCCGTTTTTACCCAGGTATCAATGGATATTGAGTTCCCTTGGATTCGCATCGACCTGCCCGTGGATGGGTTCTTTGCCTTCATGTCGTAGACCGACTTGACGGTGACGTTGTAGCCGTTCTTGGCGGGTTTGATCTTGACGATCTTGTTGGTGGTTGTCGCCACGCTGGTCACCATTTGGAACTGCTTCTTCATGTCCTTCGCCATCTCCGCGCGATCTTTGGAGTAGCCCTGCTTATCGTAGTAGAGAAAATCAGGGGTCGCCGTTCGAGTAAAAACAGCTACCAACCCGTTGACGTTCTTGGTCTTAGCCAGACGCCCCATCTTGTCGTACAGAACTTGGAGCTTCTTTCGAACTTCAGGCGACGCGTTAGAGGCAGGTTTTGAAGACTGCGGACCAAAGCCTGCGGCAGCACTAGCCCCACCCAAGATTCCAAAAAGGGTGACAACACCCATGACCATCACGACGTTTCTCGGCACTCTCATTCCCACCTCGAT
>CAZAVC010000139.1:0-5828 GCA_964488265.1 uncultured Fimbriimonas sp. | reverse complement strand
CGTGGTGAATGGGTTGAGTGTGCAGAGACTATGATTGAAACCCGTTTCAGGCGAAAACAGCCGCCTCCGGTACAATACAAACCGTGAGCGGCGTCGACTTGGAACTGATTCGGGACACCCTGCGCCTAGCCGCCGAGCGGGGTTACGCCGAAGTAGAACTGGAAACCGAAACCGACCGGTTCCACGCCATTCTCCCCAACAAGCCCAAGAAGGCCGCTAAGCCTTCCGCAAGCGCAGCGGGTTCAGAAACCGAACCCACCGGACCCGCAACCGCCGACATCAAGAGTCAGTGGGTGGGCTACTACCGAGCCAAAGAAGGCGTGCTGGTGCTGGACGCCGAAGTGAAAGCGGGCGACGTGGTTGCCGTGATCGGAGCGCTGGGGCATGGTCACGATGTGGAAGCTCCGCAATCGGGCAAGGTTGTGGAAGTGCTGGTAGAAGACGGCGCGCCGGTGCAATACGGCCAAGTCCTTGCTCGTATCGAGATCGGCTAAGTCTTTTTAAGGAACTTCTGATGGCCACTTCCCCCCTCCGCAAGCTTCAAAGACAGCGTGGGAACACCCTTGCCAATATCATGATCAGCCTGGTGATCATCGCCATTCTTGCGGGCGGTGTGATGTTTGGAACAGGGAGCTTCGGGCCTGGAAAGTCCTCTCGAAAAGACGGAAAAGGCACCACTGTTTTAGGAGCCACCAAGGCAAAGGCTCAAGACACGGTTTGCCAAAGCAATCTCAGCCAGATTCGGCAGATTGTCGAGGTTCAAAAAACGTTAGACGAGCCCCTGCCTGCAACCATTGCCGAGCTGCCCAGCGCAAAATCGCTCACCAATTGCCCCATCGGCAAAGAAGCGTATCAGTTTGATTCCGCCTCCGGCGCGGTGCGATGTCCGCACCCCGGCCACGAGGCTTACTAAGCCAAACCCCGACGACCATCATGTTTTCCAAAGTCCTTATCGCCAACCGTGGAGAGATTGCTTGCCGAGTGATCCGCGCCTGCCGTGAGATGGGGGTAAAAACCGTTGCCGTCTATAGCGAGGCGGATAGCGAAAGCCTGCACGTTAAGCTCGCCGACGAAGCGGTTTGCGTGGGCATGGGCACCAACGCCGACTCTTATTTGAACCTGGCGAACATTCTTATGGCGTGCCAAATCTCGGGCGCCGAAGCCGTTCACCCGGGTTACGGCTACTTCAGCGAGCGGGCCAACTTCGCCGTGGCGCTGCGGTCTCTGGGAATCGCGTTCATTGGTCCGCCTCCAGAAGCCATTGAAGCCATGGGCGACAAGGCGAGCGCCAAGGTCGCGGCGATTGCGGCGGGTTGTCCGGTGGTTCCGGGCTCGGATGGATCGGTGCCTTCCGACGTGGAAGCGCTTTCCGTTGCCGAAGAGATCGGCTACCCAGTTCTTCTTAAGGCGGTGGCAGGTGGTGGCGGTCGAGGCATTCGCCGAGTGGATGCTCCGGAAGAGCTGGCTGGCCTTTGGAAGACGGCTCAAGCCGAAGCGCAGGCCTCGTTCGGATCGGGCGAGATTCTGATTGAGAAGTGCGTGGATCGACCTCGCCACGTGGAGATCCAAATCCTCGCCGATTCGCACGGCAACGCGGTTTATCTGGGCGAGCGGGAATGCTCCATTCAGAACCTTCGACACCAGAAGCTGATCGAAGAGGCTCCGTACACCGATCTTCCGGCAGAGGTTCGCAAAGCCATGGGCGAAGCGGCGGTTCGAGTTGCGCTCTCGGTGGGTTACGTCAACGCGGGCACCGTCGAGTTCTTGGTAGATGACGACTTCAACTTCTACTTCCTGGAGATGAACACTCGTCTGCAGGTGGAGCACCCAGTGACGGAAGAGATCACGGGTCTAGACATCGTCCATCTCATGCTCAAGATTGCGGCGGGCGAGAAGTTGCCGATCACTCAAGACGACGTGAACCTTTCCGGTCACTCCATCGAGGCTCGGATTACGGCGCAGGACCCGGACAACGATTTCGCACCCAGCACGGGTTGCATCACCGGATGGCGACCTCCGATGGGTCGAAACATCCGCATGGAGTCTCATTGCTACGCAGGTTTGGTGGTGAGCCCATACTACGATCCGCTTCTTGCCAAGCTCATTGTCAACGGTAAAACTCGCGAAGAGGCGGTTCGCAAGCTGCAATGCGCTCTCGAAGAGTTTGACGTTGAGGGAATCAAGACGAACATCCCGTTCCTGCGCCGAATTGTGAACAGCGAAGGCTTCCAAGCCAACAAGTTCGATACTCGATGGGTGGGCCGCTTTATGGCGGGAGAAGAGCTCTGATAACCGCAAGCTTTAGACGGGTTGCCCGCGAGGCGGCGCTGCGCGCGCTCTACATGGTGGACACGGGCGAGGCTACCGTGAAGTCCGCTTTGGAGGTCTCGATGACCTCTCTGGAAGACGAGGAGTACGGCAAGCAATGGAGCGGAGGCTACAAGTATCTAGACCTTGCTCGCGATCTGATTGAGAAGTACGCCGAGGATTTGGCACGTGGCACTTGGCAAGAGCGCCGAGAGCTGGACTACCGAATTGCCGACGTGACGCCGGATTTTGATCTTGATCGACTCTCGATCATCGACCTCAACATCCTGCGAATGTCTCTGTACGAACTCGAGTTCATGCCTTTCATCGCTCCGGCGGTGACCATCGACCAGGCGTTGGAGATTGCCAAGCGGTACTCCACCATCGAGAGTCCACGGTTCATCAACGGCGTGTTGGCAACTCTCGCCGCGCGGTCTTACAAGTCAGATTGGGACCCGGAGCGCGCTCCCGAAGATCCGGCGAAGGAACAAATGGAGCGGCTCAACGCGTTGCTCAAAGTCCGCCAGGCAGACGAAGCGCGTCGCAAGGCTCTGGCGGCAGCGGAAGCAGAAGCTGTCGATGAATCTGAGTTTGAGGAAGAAGAATCCACCGTCGGCGGCTGGCGACTTCGCTCCAACGTCGAAGACGTAGATGACTCTGACGATTTTGAGGACACGGACGAGCCGGATGAAATCGAAGAATCTTTCGAAGAACCGGATTCGCTGGAACCAGAATCGCTGGACGCCGAGGAATCGCCAAAAGACGAAGAGTCTCCCTTAGCCCCCTAAACCAACCCACAAAAGAAAATGACTGCCACCCTTCTAGACGGACTCGCCCTTTCCAAAATTGTTCGAGAAGACCTGAAGAAGCGGGTCGATGCGTTGCGTGCCAAAGGCATTGTGCCTCGGCTAGATGTGGTGGTGGCGGCGCAAGATCCGGCCTCGCTTGCCTACGTTCGAATGAAGCGCAAGTGGGCAGAGGCGGCGGGCATGCTCGGCGAGGCTTACGAGATTACAGAGGCGACTTCGCAGGCGGAACTGCTAGACCTTCTTCACAAGCTAAACGCGAACCCATCGGTTCACGGCGTGTTGCTTCAGCACCCGTTGCCGAAGCATCTGGACGAGGATGAGGCCCTGCTTGCGCTTGGACCAGAGAAAGATGTCGACGGAATCACCCCGCAGTCTTTGGGTCGGCTAGTGGCAGACCTTCCTGGATTCCGATGCGCCACCCCGCTGGGGATCACCAAGATTCTGGATCACTACAAGATCGACTGCACGGGCAAACAGGCCGTGGTCATTGGTCGTTCCGTGATTCTCGGCAAGCCGATGGCGCTGATGCTTCTGCAGAAGAATGCGACGGTGACGGTAGCTCACTCTAAGACGGTGGATTTGCCCGACCTTTGTCGTACCGCCGATATTCTTGTCGCGGCGGTGGGTCGAGCCGAGATGGTGAAGGGCGATTGGATCAAGC
The DNA here is from genome assembly GCA_964488265.1 of uncultured Fimbriimonas sp. GTDB lineage: Bacteria > Armatimonadota > Fimbriimonadia > Fimbriimonadales > Fimbriimonadaceae > Fimbriimonas. The sequence goes on along the minus strand of CAZAVC010000139.1, from coordinate 2,051 downwards.
CAGGCGCGATCGTCATCGACGCGGGTTACAACAAGGTCGAGGGTCGCAAGTTCGATGTCGGCGATGTGGAGTTTGAAACGGCGGCACAAGTGGCGTCGGCGATTACTCCGGTTCCGGGCGGCGTGGGTCCCATGACGGTGGCAAGTTTGCTCGCCAACTGCGTCGAAGCGGCAGAGTTGAAAGCAGCCGAATAGAAATGCGAAAAGTTCAACTTCCCGGCTCTAACTTGCACGTTTCCGCGCTTTGCCTCGGTACGGCAGACCTTGGCAGCAAGGTTGATGACCGCACCTCGCACGCTCAGTTCGACCGATTCTTGGCGGCTGGAGGCAACTTCATCGACACCGCTCACTGCTATTCGGCGTGGGTGCCAGGCAAGTTGGGCGTTTCTGATCGTTTGGTCGGAGAACTGATCGCGCGGGTCGGACGAGAGACGTTAGTGATCGCGGGCAAGGGCGGCCATATCGGTTTTGAGGGGTATCCCCGACCGGAGTTCTTCTTGACGCCGGAGACGATTGAGAACGATCTGATCGAGTCGTTGGACCGGATGAAGACCGGCTACGTCGATCTCTACTATCTCCACCGAGACGATCCTCGCCTTCCGGTTTCGGAGCTCATCTCGGCGGCTGGAGAACAGGTCCTCAAGGGTCGAACCAGAGCGATCGGTGCCAGCAACTGGAGCGTTTCTCGGCTTGCAGAAGCCAATGCCTTTGCCGATAAGCACGGCCTGCCACGGTTTGTCGCATTGCAGAACCAGTGGGCGCTTGCTGAACCCAGTTGGGCGGATCGAGAGGCTCCGGGCGTGCTGCGAGTCACTCGCCGGGCTGAGCTAGAGGCGTTGAAGAAGATCGGAGTGGCGGTGATTCCGTGGGGTCCCAACGCCAACGGATACTTCGCCACCCATGGCGAGAAGGGGGCTCAAACTTACGATTCACCGCAGTCTCAGGCAAGGCTCGCCCGCGTGGAAGCAATGGCTGCCGAAAAGGGTGTGAGGCCGGGATCGTTGGCGCTGGCGTATCTGCTCGATGATCGCCTTCCGGTGATCCCCATTCTTGGCGCCACTCGTGCCGAGACGCTTCAAGAAGCGATCGAAGCCCTCTCGATCTCCCTTACCGAGCAAGAGAAAGCCGCGCTCGAAGCACCGCTTTAGAATCCCCCTGACGAGCATTGCTCGGGCACGAAAAAACGCCCCGAGCAGTGCTTCGGGGCGTCCAATTCAGGTTGAGATTGTCTCTTAGTTCTTGCGTCGTCGTCGCGCAGCTACCATGCCAAGACCCATTACGAGGGCGGCCATGGAAGCGGGCTCAGGAACAACCGTCAGATCGCCTACGAACGAGGTCGTGGAGAAGTTGGCCGTGGTGCCTGGGAGTACGATGTACGATCCGCTCCAGGTGCCGGTGCCGCCGGAAATGGCTGCATAGGCTCCGGTACCGCTCAAGAATGACCAGGTTCCAGAGATGGAGGAGGTGATACCGCTGAACGAGAAAGGACCGCCAAGGACGGACAAAACGAGTTGATCGCTGCCGTTCAGGAACGTTGCGGTGCTACCCGTGGTGATGCCATTTGAAGGAGTCGGCAAATAGACTCCCAAAAAGTTCATCGTGGTGGGCGCAGGCAGCGGAGCAAACGAACCCGAGATCACGGTCTCTGCGGTTGTGTACTGGGTTGTGGCCGTCGAGAACGTTCCGGTAGAAACCGAAACAAACGGATTTGCAGATGACAAGGCGGCGACGGAGGCTAAAGCCAACACACCGGAAAAACGAACTCCCAACTTCATGTTAATCACCAAGTAGAAAAAAGCGACATTGCTCTCTTACAGGGATAGTGTATCAGCATTCCTTCTGCAACCAAGTTGAACCTGGCGTTTTGGTAAATTTACCGGTCGAGTTTTGGGCACATTTAACCGTTTCTTGACGTTTTCGAGCTTTTTTCGATGGATTAGCCGATCACCTTGCGCAGTTCTGCGCCTCCGCCCTTGTTGACTCGCCAAATATAGGCATCGAGCACGTAATGTGCGGCTTGATGCATGGAGAGAAGCGGGACAAGGAAGACCA
>CAZAVC010000138.1:5224-5850 GCA_964488265.1 uncultured Fimbriimonas sp. | reverse complement strand
ATTTTGGACAACTTCTTTCAGATGCTCAACTCGATCCGTCCGGATTTCATTCCTTCCATGGGTGGAATCGGCAAGAGCCTGGCCAAGGGTAATTACATCCTGATCTCGGCTCTTTTTTTGGCACTCTGCTCCTGCTCAAACAACGCCCCGGCCAATGCACTTAGCATCACCGTCACCAACCGTCGCCCCGAACCACAGAAGCTGGAGCTGATCCTGCAATCGACCGAACCGGAAAAGGAACTGCATAAGGTCAAAGGGGAGGTCGCCGCCAACTACAGCGATCAATTCACCATTCCCCAACCAACAGACAATTCGGGACCGATGAAGCTGATTGTGCAGACCCCCGACGGCAAGGCGACGACCGTCCTCCTGGATGAAACTCGGTGGAAGAAACCGTTCACCGTGACTCTAAACCGAGAGCGGAAGATAGAAGTCTCAGAGGAGTAGCGGACTCAGCTTGAAGTGCTCGGAACTCAACGAACTCGTTGAACTGTTTCAAGTTTCCGTTCGACGCTAGGAACTTTCCCGGCAAGGTCTGGTGTTGGAGTTCGAAGGGAATCTGTCCAAAAAAATAATGTTAAAAAAAATAGAAATTAGGGCCATAACTTGTAAAACATAAGAAGAAC
>CAZAVC010000138.1:0-5214 GCA_964488265.1 uncultured Fimbriimonas sp. | reverse complement strand
AAGTCAATGGGGAACCCGAACGATGCCTTAATCCTGTTTGCGACCTACTTGGCGATCGCGCCCGCCGCCTATCTTGCCCCGTGGAAAGGGTGGGGATTTTGGATTCATTTCGCTCTTCACCTCCTGCATCGCGCTTGGCTTTGTTTTGAGACGCTGAAAACGAAGGCTCGGGGGATGGTTTCCGCGAGTCAGCACCCCGTTTACGAAAGGGTGGAGGAGAACTTTCTGGAGATCGCTATGATCGGTCCCCTGGTGCTGCAAGCACTCATCGGATCTGGCCTAATCGTCTCCGCGATGCTGAAAAGGACCTTTCGACCCGAGCCGAAAAGAGCTCTCGTTTGGGTCGCCCCGGACGTCTTGGTAGCTTTTTCAGTATTGGCGCTCTCCGTTGCTCACTCGTCCTAATAGGACCGGTACGACGTCATCCGGGGTCAATTGGCGACGTTTGGTCCGCATGCACAGCGCTTAACCGGGGCGGCTCTCTTCTCAAGACGTCGCACAAGATACAATGACCGGAATGGCTCTGCTTGAAGTTCGCGATCTGCACGTGGCGTTTGGAGACGTCGAGATCATTCGGGGCGTGGACTTTGATCTAGAAGCCGGGCAAACGCTGGGCGTGGTCGGCGAATCCGGTTGCGGAAAGTCGATGACGGGTTTTGCCATCATGGGCATGCTTCAGCACCCAGGCCGCGTCTCAAAGGGCAGCATCAAACTGAACGGGCAAGAGCTCGTCGGACTGCCGGAGAAGAAGTATCGCGAGTTCCGAGGGTCGGAAATCGCCCTGGTGATGCAGGACCCGTTCACCAGCTTGAACCCAATGATGCGGGTCGGCGATCAGATTGCCGAAGCCTTCCGGTTGCACACCGGTATGTCGAAAGCCGAAGCTTGGACCGCAAGCGTGGACATGCTCGACAAGGTTGGCGTACCTACTCCTGAGGTGAGCGCCAAGAAGTTTCCGCACCAAATGTCGGGTGGACAAAGGCAGCGCGTGGTGATCGCCATGGCGTTCGCCTGCAAGCCCAAAGTGCTCATTGCAGACGAGCCGACCACGGCTCTGGACGTCACCCTGCAGGCGCAGATTCTGCGCTTGCTTCGCGAACTCCAAGAGAAAGAAGGAACGGCGGTTGTGCTGATCTCGCACGATATCGGCGCGATCGCGGCGGTTTCACACCGAATCGCGGTGTTCTACGCCGGGCAAATTGTAGAGGTCGGCCCCGCCGAGCAGGTGCTTCGCAAGGCGGCTCACCCTTACACGCGATCTCTTTTGAGTGCGCTACCTCGCGCCGGACAGGAGAAGTTGGAATCGATCGGCGGTGCTCCGCCGGATTTTGCAAAGTTGCCCACCGGATGTGCGTTTGCTCCCCGGTGCGCTCTTCGGAAGCCCGAGTGCGATACTGTTCCGGCTCTGATCCCGCTAACGGCGGTTCACTCAGCTCGGTGCATTCGCGCCGCAGAAGTGGAAGCCCTAGAAATTGGGCAAAGCATTTCCGTTCTGGTGTGAGTTTCTTCCTGAATACCAGACGAAAAAAAGGGTCTGTCTCCAGACCCTTTTTGTTAGCTATTTCGGTTGGTTAGGCCGATTTACGACGTCTTTTCAGAAGCGCTAGCGCTCCTAGTGCCAAAGTCGCCATGGAAGCAGGCTCGGGAACGACGGATCGCGCGTAAGACTCGGTGCTCGCCCAGATTTCAAACGTTGCTTCTTCGTTTGGATCGAGGTTAAAGCTAGCCATGTAGTCATGAGTGTAGGATCCGGTCACGAAGTAGCTCGGATCCGTTTCAAGCGAGTCGGTTCGAAAGTCGTCGATACCGGTAGTGACCTTTGAGACTCCTCCGAAAAGGTTTACCCAGGCCTTTTCGTAAGACAAGTTGTCTACCGAAGCGGTCCCGTCTCTCTCCAATTCGACGCCGAAATCCACGGTAAGAGCGTTACTTGTTTCGTTCTTGAGCGTGAAGAAGAAGGCATGACCGAAAAGCCCGCGTGCAATTCCGTTCGGAGAAGCGGTCGCAAAGGTCTCCGAGAACATCTCATAGATCCCCGCGTTAACGTTAAAGAAGCCGCCCGTATTTGTTGAGAATTGTCCGGTTCCGGAAATCTCGTTGTTGTAGGTGTAGTCCTCGTTTGTCGTGGACAGCAATGACGCTCCGTTCAACCCGAGGGCCACTTGGGTTCGGGTGAATCCCTGAGCGGTGGCACCCGCTGAGGAGATCGATGCGACGGTAAGAACGCCTACTAATGCCAAAGTTCGAAATGCAAAGTTTGAAAGCACAAACTCACTGTATCCGCAATCTAACAAAAGCAAGCCAGATTCTTTATTTATTTTTATCAGGAGCCTGATTTGAGAGGGCTGAACTCAAGAACCCAGTAAATTTAGTGGGTTTTTTGGTCTTGAGCAGGGGAACAAGAAACTCCTTCCATTTCGTTTTTGGGGCGGATCTAAACCGGGTGCGCATTCTGGAAGTCTTGATGACTATCCGTCAAGTGAAATGTTCTTGGTTTCCCCACTTTTTTCTTAGATCTGAAAATAAACCTTAAAATGCGCGCCAAGAGTCGGAAACGAAAAAGAGGGTCTGTTTCCAGACCCTCCCCCAAGATTTATCAACCGCCAGCCTAGGCCGATATAGATTAGGCCGACTTGCGGCGTCGCTTTACCAGCGCGAGTGCGCCGAGTCCCAACGCCGCCATCGAAGCGGGCTCGGGAACAGATGAAACATTAAACTCGGTACTTGCCCAAACTTCAAAAACCGCTTCTTCATCCGGTTCAAGCGTGAAGGATGCGAGGTAGTTGTGGCTCATCGAAAAGGCGACGAGAGCATTTGTGTTGGTGTTGATGCTGTCGGTGCGAAAGTCGTAAACGCCTCCGGACAGTTTGGCGGCACCACCGTACATGGCAAACGAGGCCGACTCGGTTGCTTGGTCGTCTACTGAAACTGACCCCTCTCGGTAGAGAAGAAGATCGAACGTGACGTCGATCGGATCGAGTGTTTCGTTCTTGAACGTGAAGACGAAGTCGTTGCCGTAGAGTCCGGTGGCACTCCCGCTCGGAGAAGCCGAAGCATTGCTCGACGACCGCATGAACTTGGAGCCATCGTTGTTTGTGTCACCGAAGGTGTCGTATTGGAACGCCCCGGTTCCGCTCACGGTATCGTTGCGGAAGTAGTTGTTGTTTACTTCGTCGATGAGAGTGGCGCCGTTCGCGTTGACGATAACCGTGGTTTCGCTGAATCCACCGGCAAGGGCAAGGGCGTGAGAAGCGGAGGCCCCCGCAAGAACTCCCCCTACCAGAACTAGGCGTAATGCTGAATTTGAAAGCATGTCGGGACTGTATCAGTGAATTGTCGAAAGCAAGCGTGAATCACCGTGAATTCGCGTTAACTTTTGGCCCCAAGGAAAGCGACTTCAAGCGAAGTGTGTTAGGTTGAGAAGGACGGGTTTTGTTTTTGGTGTGTCCTATGAAAGCTCACAAATCATCTATTTTCAGCCTCGCGCTGCTCGCGGTTCTTGCCTCTTCGGCAAATGCTCAGGTTGCGTTACAGAACGCCACGGCAACTTTCAGCCAAACGTTTGACGGACCTTGGAATCCTTCGCAGATGATTGACGGCAGCACCGCCGTGCGCAACGGTTGGGCCATCTTCAGAAATATCAGTGGGGATGACACCCTACCGGAGACAGCGGTGTTCGAGACCGTTTCGGACTACTCGGGTGGTGGGCTGGAGATCAGTATGATCCAGAACTATTCAAACTTTCCGGGACACCTTGTGGGTCGCTTCCGATGGTCCTACACGACAGACAATCGAGCCGATTTTGCGGATGGTCTTGCAACCGGCGGCGATGTAACCGCCAACTGGACAGTTCTGAACCCGACCTACGTGAGTGTTCCGATTGGGATGGGCTACTCGATCTTGGGCGATGGAAGCATCCTGACCTCCATTGCGAACACACCCTCGACGGCTACCTACAAGGTGGGCTTTGGAGCGGCACTTTCAGGCGTAACGGGTCTTCGGCTGGAAGTGATGAACGATAGCTCTTTACCAACAGGCGGCCCAGGCCACTACTCCAACGGCAATTTTCTTCTCACCGAAGTTCAGGTGCAAGCCGTTCCTGAGCCGGCTACCTTCATGGCTCTTGGTGCGGGTGCACTCGCACTTCTTAAGCGTCGCCAAAAAGGCTAATCGCCGATTACCAATCTGGGGCAGGGCTTAGCTTTTGCCCCACAGCTTCCCGAGCCCCCCATAGCTTCCCGAGCAATGCGAACATCTTGGGGTCGTGCTTCTTTAGCTCGGCGTTCACGAACGGAAAGAAGTCGTTAGTGGAAAAGAACGCTTCGCTGGTCTCGGCGAAGTACTCCATCGGGTTGTTCATGCCGTACGCCTTGTCTTGCGTCACGCGACCTTCAGAGTCTCGGCGATCCACCTTGTCGTACGTGCCGGAAGCCTTTGCGACCTCATACTGAGCCGCGATCTCCTTGTTGCCAAACCCGTCGGGTAGGAAACGCTCGTGGTAGGCATGAGCAAGCTCGTGCAGGGCAAAGTTGGGCATTCGCCGAGTCTCGGCTTCAAAGATTCGGATGTTGGTGAACTCCACGCTCTTCGCCATATCCGGATTACGACCGTTCTGCTTCAACCACTCAACGCTAGGGTGATAGGCGGCTCCGGGTCCCGAGCCCGGGTATTCCGGCGAAAACCAGAGCGTCACCTTCTTCAGCTTGGCAACGGCGGGCTTGGGGACCACTTGCTCGACTTCCTTCAGTTGCTTCTCTAGGAGTTCGATCGCCTTGGTGGTTAGTTTCGGCATCTTTTGCCAGAGCTCTCGGTTCACTTTTAGCTCCCAGCCACGCACCGTTTGAACATCGTAAGAGGGTGCGGACGGGGCTTGCCAGAGGCCAATGGCAAGGCAGATTGCGGAGATGCTCATGCGCGCAGGTTACCGGTAGGTGCGCTTTTGGGCAACTGTAATGGCTATGTAATGGTCGACTTCTAGACTGATCTTCGACAGAAAGGAGTTACCTCCATGAACACCAAATCACTGCTTTATACGGCCATTTTGGCTTCCATTTCGTTCGGCTCTACCGCAATCGCCTCTGCCCAGAGCGGGGTGATCGGCGGTCCTTTCGACTTAAACTCGGGGAACTACAACGTCGTTCCTGGCGGATCGTTTGAGGAAACCGACAACATCGGCGTTTGGCTCGCGATCGGCGTGGTCGTCGGCATGGGGAT
>CAZAVC010000137.1:0-5857 GCA_964488265.1 uncultured Fimbriimonas sp. | reverse complement strand
TAGCACCGAATTCTTGAACGTCACGATAGACACGCCTTCGGGACCGATCTGGGCCGTTCAAAACATGCCCTTGCTCAGCAGCTCTTACTGGGGGAACAGTTCAAATCGGACGGTTGGAGCCTACTGGAATCTGGGGAGTTCCTTCACTGCCCCAGTTTCATCTCTCGTTGCCAGAGCATCGATCTCCTCGACACCCACGCTCAGTGATGCGGGTGCAGGAATCGCAGGCAATGTCGCCGTCGCCGCTCGATCCAAGTTTAGAAACGGTGGAGTCCCTTCTACAGACCAGCCGAACAACTTGAACATGAACCTGAACTTCGCAGGGGTCAATTTCAACGCGAGCGTCCGAAGCAACATGCCTAACCTCACCCAGCAGTTGAACTACTGCGGACCCGGCTCAGCGGCAAACAGCCTGCTTTGGCTCGCCGCAGAGAACGGCTATACGCTAAAGGATTCAGGCAACACGATCATGACAACCCTTGCCGGGTACATGGGGAATAACAACGATGGTAACTGGGACGACACCCAGATGGAAGGGAAACTCCGCTGGATCAAGGAGAAGAACCTGCCACTGTACGTGCACTACGTTGGAGGTGAAAAGGTTGCCGGAGATTATGTGAGTCCGAACGGTAACGGGACCGCCAAAAGCGATGGAAAGGTCACCTGGGACTGGATCACCCGCGAATACGGCCGGGGTCAAGACCTGATGTTCATGACCAACACTCACTGGGTGGTTGGGGCTGGCATCGTCAACATTGGAAATCAGAAGTACGTTGTCTATCGAGACGACCCTTTCCAAAAAGGCGCCGCGACGACCGCTCAGCAGCAGACGATCATCGATAACAGATGGCAGTTCGCTCCCTACGACCCAGACACCAACACCATCAACATTGGTAATGGTGTGGAGACCCTGAAAACCGTTGTCGCCACGTCGCCTGTTCCGGAACCCGCCACATTGCTGGTTCTGGGCGTTGGATGCCTCGCCCTACGGCGTCGTCGCAAATAGCGATTACGTAACGATCCGCCTAGACGAATCCTGCAGGGAGCGCCCTTGTAGGATTCGTCGTTGTTGTGATCTTCTCACTAACTAAGTTCAGACTCTGCTCTGATAAGGGATCGACAATTGGGTAGCGCATACACTCCAGGTTTAACCGTTAGCGGCGACATCGTCGTTCGTCGCATTCGACGACTCCCGATCAAAGGCGAAGTGCTTGTCCAGGTTGGACAAACCGTAAGCCCGGATACGGTTGTTGCGCGCGCACTTCTGCCCGGCGTTCTCCAAACCATCAAACTTGCCGACAAACTTGGCGTTGATGCGAAAGACGTCGTTCAGTTTTTGAAGATCAAAGAGGGCGATAAGGTCGAAAAGGGTCAGCTGATCGCCGAGGGCAAAAAGCTATTCGGCTTCTTTAAGGCGCCGACGGTGGAGTCCGAACACGCGGGCACCTACGAGTCCTTCTCTGAAGTCACGGGAAATCTCTTGGTCCGCGAACCGTCGATTCCGATCGACATCAACTCCTATATCCAGGGCACGATTGTCGACGTTCTGCCGGATGAAGGAGCGATCGTGGAAACCCGGGGGGCGATGGTGCAAGGCATCTTCGGCGTTGGCGGCGAGCGTCAGGGCGTGATTCGGATTGCGGTCAGCGGTCCGAACGAAGTTCTTGATGTTCAGCACATTCAGGCATCCGACGCGGGCAACATCTTGGTCGGAGGATCCGGCTTCACGGCTGCGGCAATCAAGAAGGCGAGTGAACTCGGCGTGACGGGTCTGATCGCAGGAGGCGTGAAGGACAGTGATCTCATCGAATTCCTCGGATACGACATTGGTGTCGCGATCACCGGGCAAGAGAACATCAATCTGACCTTGATGGTCACAGAAGGATTTGGATTCTTGCCTATGGCGGACCGAACCTTTGCTCTGCTGCAAACCCTTGCGGGCAAGAAGGCATCGATCAACGGTGCGACCCAGATTCGCGCGGGTGTTATTCGACCCGAAATCATTGTTCCCGATCCAGGCCATACGGGACAAGCAGGTCAGGATGGCGAGCCGCTGGAGCTAAAGCTCGGCGCTCAGGTTCGAATGATTCGCGAACCGTTCTTCGGAATGCTTGGCTCGGTGAGCGACCTCCCGGCGGAGTTGGTGACTCTGGAATCGGGCACGACGGTTCGGGTTCTCCGGGCGAAGATGGCGAGCGGCGAAGAAGTGACCATTCCTCGAGCCAACGTCGAAATCGTCGCGGGCTAGCATTGTTAACAACTCGCGGGGGATTCCGGTGAAAAACCCGCTTCCTTTACGATTTCTTAACCGACGCTAAGTAAAACCTTTTGCAACGAGACGGCACGCGGGTGTTGGCTCATCAAAAGGGACATCGATGGCAATTGCCGACGCGCTAGAAAGGACAATCCGGGAGGCGGCTCCGATGAAGTTGTTGATCATTGACGATGAACCGGCGATTACAGAGACGCTGGAAACAAAGTTTCGCAAAGAGGGCTTCTCCACATTTGTTGCAGACTCCGCCGAAGAAGGCATGCGCCTCTTCAAACGAGTGAAGCCTGATCTCATCATTTTGGACATCATGCTTCCCAACCGGAGCGGATTCGACCTTTGCCGGGCGGTTCGGAAGGAGTTCGCAACGCCGATCATCTTCGTGAGCGCACGCGCCGACGAAGGCGACCGAGTGAAGGGTCTTGAAATGGGCGCCGATGACTATGTCACTAAGCCTTTTAACATGTCGGAACTCGTAGCCCGAGTGAAGGCGATCCTTCGACGATCGACCGGTGAGCCCGTGCAAGACATCATCGAGCGCGGGAACCTTCGGATCGATCCGCGCACCCACTTAGCCCAGATTGACGGGGAGCCGATGAACCTTTCCCCGAAAGAGTTTGCGTTGCTCTACTTTTTAGCCCGCAACTCCGGACAGGTGTTCACCCGCGAGGCTCTTCTGGACCGAGTTTGGGGCAAGGACGCTTACGTGTCTTCTCGAACGGTCGACGTACATATTCGCTGGCTTCGAATGCGCATCGAGACCGATGCAAACCAGCCGGAGCGACTCGTAACGGTTCGCGGTATCGGCTACAAATTCGTCGGCTGATTCCCTGCTAAAAAAAGCGGGCTCCCAACTTGGGATCCCGCTTTTTCTTTTGGGGTCCTGGTCTACACGACCAGCTTAAGGGTGAGAATTTCGAACGGCTTGTACTGGAATCGCACAAGGCCGTCTTCGACCTCCAGTTCTCCGATCTCGTTCTCCTCTAGATCGCACAGATATGCGCCCTTGAGTTCTCTTGCACAAGAGATCTCGCCCATGCCGCGAGAGTTGTGGCACTCGTAGAGCCGAACGATGATCGCGTTAGAGTCTTCTGCCTTCTTTACCGATTCGATGATGAGGTTTCGATTGTCGAGGACGACGAATCCGGGCAAGTCGGCGGCGATCCCTGGGTGCTTGTCCACCCACGCACTTCGGAGCGGCGCGTTGTGAGCGTAAGCCGCCTGCACGATTCCAGCGAGGTTGTACGGTCCGAAGTGCGGGACGAGGGTGTACGAGAATCGGTGGATTCCCATGTCGCACTCGGGGTCCGGAGCCTTGGGGGATCGTAGCAACGAAAGCCTCATGACGTTCTGCTGAATGTCGTGACCGTATTTGCCATCATTGATCAGCGCCACGCCCTGCTCAGATTCGCTCAGGTCCACCCACTTTTGGGCGCACACTTCGAAGCGAGCCATGTCCCACGAGGTGTTCATGTGGGTGGGTCGCTCGACGTTTCCGAACTGGATTTCGTAGGTGGCCCGGCTGGCGTTGACGTTGATGGGGAACGCCACCTTGAGCATCTTGTCTTCTTCCCGCCAGTCGATTTCGGTATCGAATCGGATGCCCGGCGTGGGGCCGAGGCTGATTCGTTGGCGAATGGTCGAGTTGCCGAATCGCTTCACCACTTCGGCGGCGATTCGGACCGGACCTCGCTCTACGATCTCGAACGATTCGCTCTTAAGCAGGTCTTGGGCGGTCTCGTAGGCGTAGACGTCCACGTCCCAAGCGCTCCAGAAAAGGGGTTTGTCGTCTAGAAGTTGGAAGACGTTGCCTAGCTTTCCTGGTTCCAAGAATTCGGTGCCATCGTCCAGACTCTGGATGGAGCTGATGTTGCCGTTCACATCGAAACGGACCGACAACTCGCCGTTCTCAAGCTTCCTCGCGCCCGCCTTGAGCCTTGTTCGCGGCGCGGTGGGGCCTTCTTGGAAGTCGCCAACCGCCACTGTGCCGAGGGCGGCCGCCGGGACGGGGAAGATGAGCTTTCGCTCGCCAAATTCTTCGACATGCTGAACGGGAAGAACGTCGCCTCCACAGACCAGCACGGTCGGAGTAGTTTCTTCGTCCCAAGCCACTGAGCCCTGGGTGATCATCTCCGCATTCTGGAAGAGGGCCACGGGTCGATTCATGGCGGACGTGTCGAGGTTTGCGGCGACCTTCTTCAGCCGCTCCTCGATGATCGCTTCACCCACTCGCTTGACCTCGGCATAATCTCGATCGCTGTCTCGATAGACCTCGTTGATGGACGAACCAGGAATGATGTCGTGGAATTGGTTGAGGAGAACGAGCTTCCATGCCGCTTCTAGTTCCGCAGAGGGATAGTCCTTCGGGAACTGAGGGCTGAAGACGGAGAGCAGTTCGGCATCGCGAAGAAGGAATTCGGTCTCTCGGTTGTTCTTCTTGTTGGCAGCTTGGCTGGTGTAGGTGCCTCGGTGCAGCTCGAGATAGAGTTCGCCCGACCAAGTGAGCAAGTCCTTCGACTTCGCCTTGGATTCCCGGAAGAAGTCAATCGCTCGCTTGCCCAGAGCGACGTCGGGGTAGTTTGGGGCGAGCTGACCCCGTCTCAGGAACTCGATGTGTCGCTCGGTGGGACCGCCACCGCCGTCGCCGAATCCGAACACGTAGAGCGACTGATCCATCCGGGCCTGGTCCTTGTAGTTTCGGACCGATTGCAGAACTTCTTTGGGTTCGCCGTTCGCGTTGTAAGTGTCGGCGGGTGGGAAGTGGCTCCAAATGCGTGAGCCGTCTATACCTTGCCACCAGAAGGTGTGGTGCGGGAACTTGTTGAACTGGTTCCAACTGATCTTCTGGGTGAGGAAGTATTCGATGTTGAACTTGTTGAGAATCTGCGGGAGAGCCGCCGAGTAACCGAACACGTCCGGGAGCCACATATCGTGGGTTTGGTATCCGAGCTTCTCTCGGAAATATCGTCGACCATAAAGGAACTGTCGGACGAGAGATTCGGCGCCGGTGAGGTTGCAGTCGGCCTCGACCCACATGCTTCCGACGGGCTCCCACTGACCTCGGGCGATCGCCGCCTTCACCCGCTCAAAGAGTTGCGGATACTCCTTCTCAAGCCACTCGTATTGGCTGGCCTGAGAGTGCACAAAGGTGTACTCCGGGTACCGCTCCATCAAGTTGAGCTGAGTGGCGGTGGTGTGCGCCATTTTGAGATGAGTGATCTCAAGCGGCCATAGCCAGGCCGTGTCCAGGTGAGCGTGCCCGACGGGATAAATGGTGTGCTTGAGCTCCCCGTTCAGACCCGCAAGGGTATCTCGCAGGAGCTTACGGGCACGGTTGATGGCATCCCGACCATCGCGCGCCCACAGGTTGACCACGTCGTTCACGGCGCGAAGGATCGTGGCGTAGGACGGCTCGTCTTGATGCAGGGCGTCGAGGAGGTTGGCGGCGAAATCAACGTCGAAGTACAGCCCTTTGAGTTCGGTGTCGATGAGGGCGAGATCAGCATGATCGACGGTTTCCACCAACTCGTCCCGCTTCGGTTCGCGACCATGGACCCGCGTCTGCGGGTTCTTCGTATAAGCCTGAAT
>CAZAVC010000136.1:0-5906 GCA_964488265.1 uncultured Fimbriimonas sp. | reverse complement strand
TGGGATTCCAAGTTGGGTGGCAACTGCGCAGGCCACGGTCATGTTTCTCGCGTTGATCTCGCCGGTGGGATCCATTGAAACGCGTCCCTTGGTCGTCCCTTGGAATGCAAGGTCGAATGAGCCTCCCTGATCGGTGGATTCGATGTTAGAGATCACCCAGTCGTTCTGCTCGCCCGTTCCGAAGGTCTGAATCGGCACGTTCTCTAGGTTCAGATTGGCAAGGAGTCGCTGAATATTGGGGTCGTCTCCATTCACCAAGATCAGCCCCTTGCGCGGGACCAATCGCAGGTAGAGACGGAACGACTTGAGAATGTCGTCGAGGGTGTCGAAGATGTCGGAATGGTCAAACTCGGCGTTGTTCAGGACCGCGATCGTGGGTCGATAGTGGAGAATCTTGGATCGCTTGTCGAAGTAAGCCGAATCGTATTCGTCTCCTTCCACAACAAACACGCCCCTTTTGCCCGGAGTGGGCGAAGCCGGCCGGCAAGAGACATCAAAGTTTGCAGGAACGCCCCCAATCAGGAATCCCGGGTGGAGTCCCGCCGATTCCAGCATCCAAGCGACCATTGCCGTGGTGGTCGTTTTGCCGTGAGTCCCGGCCACGACCACCGAAATGTTGTCCGCGATGAGGCTCCTCCCGACGAGTTCTGGGAGAGAGATCTGACGCAGGTTGAGGTCGAGAGCCTCCTCCAGTTCGGCGTTTCCTCGGGACACCGCGTTCCCGACCACGACTTCGTCTGGCTTTGCGGTGTGAAGATTTGTAGGATCGAACTGCGGGATGACCTGAACGCCATTCTCGGCAAGGTAGCTCTTCATCGGCTCGTATAGCTGGGCTTCACTACCAATCACCCGATAGCCTAGCTTTTGGCAAGCAGCGGCGACTCCGCCCATCGCCGTTCCCCCAATGCGAATGAAATAGAGCGTCTTCATGACCGAACATTTCATTCTGACCCGTTCTTAACCCCAATATTGCGCGCATAAGGCACGCCTATCGCCCGAAGTCCGTAGAATGAGTTGGAGCGGCGCTATGCGCCGACTTTCATGGAATTGGCTCGAACTATGGCTACATCCCTTTTGATCGGCGGACTGCTTCTTGGCTGTGCCGCCCCACAACCTGCTATGACTTCTTCTAACGAATCGCCATCACCTGCCGCCTCCATTTACGAGTTCAAAGTAAAGGACATTGACGGCAAAGAAGTGGCGCTTGATAAGTACAAGGGCAAGGTTCTTCTCGTCGTCAACACCGCCTCTAAGTGCGGTCTTACTCCGCAGTACCAAGACCTCCAGGCCCTCTACTCCAAGTACAAGGACAAGGGTTTGGTGATCCTTGGCTTCCCTGCCAACAACTTTGGCGGTCAAGAGCCGGGCAGCAACGAAGAGATCAAAGAGTTCTGCAGCCTGAACTACAAGGTTTCCTTCCCCATGTTCGCCAAGATCTCGGTAAAGGGCGGAGACATTCACCCGCTTTACAAGTGGCTTCTTGAGAACTCGGAGAAGAAGGACGACATCGAGTGGAACTTCGCAAAGTTCGTGGTTGGAAAGGACGGCAAGGTTAAGTCTCGCCACAGTTCGCGAGTTAAGCCGACGGAAGACGAGGTCGTGAAGGCGATCGAAGCACAGCTCGGCGCATAATTGATCCTTTAAAATCAAAGAACCCCGAGAGAAGATTCTCTCGGGGTTCTTTTGTGGCTCAGTAAGTGGGTTGAGAAGGATCGACGGAGGTGACGTAACCGTTCATGCCTGTCACCATGTTTCGCACGTTGGTGTAGCCGTTCTCAGTTAGGAATTCCGAGATAGTGCCCGATCTCCCTCCAGACCGACAGATCACCACGATATCGGCATCCTTTGGAATCTCGCTCATTCGCGCCGGAACCTCACCCATTGGGATAGCGACAATGCCATCAATCTTGGAAATTTCAAGTTCGTGGGGCTCACGAACATCAAGCAGGAAGAGTTCCTTCCCTGCTTCGAGTTCTGCCTTCAATTCAACAGGAGTGACGTCGCCGTACATGGACCCATTATGATCGCCCGGGAAGTTCTAGAGCCGCGGTCCATTCCGCCAAACCGTTCTGGGCAGCAATGAGCTTGCGTTCACGACGCAGGCCCTTGTCGCGGGTCGGTTCGCCGTTCTCTGGGAACAGTCCCCAGTTAATGTTCATTGGGGCGAACTCACGGGGGGTTTCGTCGGCTAAGTGAGCGAGCAGCGAACCGTAGGCGGTTTCCCTGGGCGGAGCAATAAACTCCCGACCAAGCACTCGGTCGGCGGCAGCGATGCCCGTAAGAATCCCCATCGCGGCCGATTCCACGTAACCCTCGACACCCGTTAGCTGACCTGAGACAAAAACTCCCGGCGTCTCTCGTAACTCCAATTGGCTCGTCAAGGACTTGGGAGCCTCGATGTACGTATTCCGGTGAATCACGCCGAAGCGCACAAACTCGGCGCTCTCCAGACCCGGAACCATGCGCAAAACCCTTCTCTGCTCACCCCACTTCATACGGGTTTGGCAAGCCACGAGAGAATAGAGGGTCTTATCCTTGTTTTCCGGTCGAAGCTGGAGAGCGGCGTAAGGTCTTCGACCCGTACGCGGATCGGTGAGACCCACGGGCTTAAAATTGCCGAATGCTAAAGATCGAACCCCCTTCTCGGCGATCGCCTCTATGGGCGTGCAACCGGCAAAGAACTTAATTTTTTCCAGGAAGGCTTCTTCGATGGGCTTGGAATCGCTGTGATCGCCAACCATGTAACTGGAAACCGAATAGCCCGGATCGACGTGAGCGTCGGTGCGTACGCCTCCCGCTTCGAAGGCATGAATCGGCGCGCGCTCCGCATTGACCAGCGCGTCGACAAATGCTAAGTACTCATCCTTCTCAAACGGACAGTTGAGGTAATCGTCTCCTCCCCCTTTGTCGTACCGACTCTGTGCAAACACGATCTCACGATTGAGCGAGGCCGCGTCCACGGTCGGGCTCACCGCATCGTAAAAGTAAAGATGATCTCGCCCCGTTCGCTTAGCGAGCCAGTCTGAGACTTCCGGAGAGGTCAGAGGGCCGGTCGCGAGAACAAGAAATTCCCCCATGGCAAGAATCGACTCCGCATCGGCAGGGGTGAACTCCTGGCGAACAACCTCGATCTGGGGGTGAGAAGTGATCGCCTCTGTAATCGCGGCACCGAATTTGTCGCGATCCACGCAGAGCGCTTCTCCGCCGGGAACCTCGTGCTCCTTCGCAAGCTTTAGAACAAGGGACCCGAGGGCTTCCATTTCCCCTTTCAGTTGGCCAGCGGGGGTAGTTGGGAGCTTCGACTTGAGAGAGTTAGAGCAAACCAATTCGGCAAAGAAGTCGGTGGTATGAGCAGGGGTGCGCCTAACCGGACGCATCTCCCACAGCTTGACCGGGACCCCGAGGTTTGCGATGGTCCAAGCCGCCTCTACCCCCGCAAAACCCGCCCCAACAACGTGAATAGTCTTCATTCTCAAGTCGCTATGACAAACCTTTTGAAGCGAACGGGCCCAGCGAATCGCTGAGCCCGAACAAGGATTTGTGATGCGCAGAGTTTACTTCTTTCGCTTCTCACGGCCTGGCTTTTCAAACCGAATCGGAACTCCGCCAAAGCTTCTTCCACCTGGCGTTGTCCAGTAGACTCGTGGTCCGGTGGTTTCATCGTTGACGATCTGATTGATCGAACTGCCATTAGCGTTCGCCACGAATACGCCTGTCTCACCCGCCGAGACACCGATTCGAGCAAAGGCGAGCTTGGAACCGTCGCTATTATAGAAAGCACCGTACTCATCTAGAGCGGCCGTGTTCGTCAGTCGGGTTACCGATCCACCCGCCGCAGGAATCGAATAGATATCCCAGCTGGAGCCATCATCCAGAGCGTAAACAATTCGATCTCCGGCTCGGTTGAAGCTCGGGTAGGCGTACTCACCGCTGGTGGAGGTCACCTTCACAACCGTTCCGGCGGTTAGGTCTCGCACGTAAATGTCAGAAGCAGAGCCAGCGGTGTTGTCCTTGACATAGGCGATCTTGTTCCCGGTGGGGCTCACTACCAGTTCTCTTCCAAAGTCCAGCACGGAAGGTGTTCCGCCCGTTCTTGGGACACTGTAGATCTTGAGCGAATCGTCTACGGAGGTCGCCCCGACAAAGAAGATCGTCGAGTTATTAGACGAAATGCCGATGTCCTGCAGCGACTCGAAGTCGACGGACGTTACCAGCGTGTTGGAAGAAGACGAAACGTTAAACGATGTCCCGCGGAAGAGTTGGAACCGACCAAGAAGCGCTGCCGGAGCGGCCGCATAAATCCACTCCGCCGTGTTGGGATTCCGAACCGCTTCAACCGTATCGTCTGCGAACGAAGCAAACACTTGATTGTTTGTCCCGTCTGGAGCAACCGTCCGCAGTTGTGAAACGTTGCTCAATGAGACCGAAGAATAGATGATTCGATCGCCCGGAAGTAGACCCGTGTCCCCTGCGGTGGTAGAAGTCGAACCCGACGTTGTGGATGTCGATCCAGATGTCGTGGAAGTTGACCCGGAAGTCGTCGAGGTTGATCCCGAAGTAGTCGACGTGGAACCAGAGGTCGTCGAAGTGGAGCCCGACGTTGTCGAGGTCGATCCAGACGTTGTAGAGGTTGTCGCAGTCGTACCGGTTGTGCCGCCGCCTCCGCCACCACCGCCGCATCCAATGAGGACGGCAAATACAGTTCCAACCGCAAGGGCGGCGATTCTCTTTTCACTCCAGTGCTGCTTCATCATGCTTCTAACCCCGATATCCTACCGGTAATCAAGAAATGCACCCACACTCACATGCGGACTACCCTTCTTGTAGATCGCTTATTTGGCTGTAAAGTTCGGGTCTCCGCGATTCGGTGACCGTTATTGCGTAACTCCCGTTATTAACGAGCGTCCTTTTCTCGGTAGCTTCGCTCAAATCAAGTTCGGCTTCCAGAATGGCAACGTCTTCGCTCGCCTGTACGAGCACATTGCCGTGGGGATCAAGAATCTTGCGACGGCCAATGAACCGATATCCGTTTTCCGTACCGACGCGGTTGCAGGTTACGTAAAAGACCTTGTTCTCCGAAGCGCGCACGATCGGATAGAGGTCCGCGCGTTGCTCAGCGCCTTCGGGCCAGTTCGTTGGGAGCAAGATGATCGAGGCACCCTTAAGCATTAACGTGCGAGCGGGTTCGGGGTGTCGCTGATCGAAGCAGATTAGGATTCCGATCGTCCCAAGTCGCGTCTCAAACACAGGGAGATCTGCGCCGGTTTTGACAAATCGATCGATCCCAAGCTCCGGCAGGTGGGTCTTGCGATAGATCCGCATTTCCTTCCCGGGTTCAAAAAGAGCCGCAGAGTTAAAGAGGCTGGCGGTCGGATCGCAATCGTCCAAACCTGCCCATTCGATGAACCCGACGACGGCCATAATGTCCAGTTCTTCACAGACCTCCTGGATGCGGGCAAGGTAGGGGTCTTCGGTGCCCTCCGCCGTTGCGATCGAGATCCCAAGGGCTAGTTCTGGCGAATCGACGCAGTAGCCCGTTAGGAACGCCTCTGGAAAGAGCACCAGATCGGCCCCGCGTTCTTTGAGCTCCCGGAGATATCGAACGACAACGTCGGTATTCGTCGCGTGGTCGGCAAACGCAACGTTTTCTTGCACACAGGCGATCTTCAAAACATCTGTTCTACGGTCCAACCGTTAGACAGGTCGGATCGCTTGGATGTTGTAGACGCAGAAAAAGAACGTCTCGTTATCTTTCTGCAATTTGAACCAAACGCCGTCGGTGGTGATCAGGGTTCCGCGGTGTT
Organism: uncultured Fimbriimonas sp.; assembly: GCA_964488265.1. GTDB lineage: Bacteria > Armatimonadota > Fimbriimonadia > Fimbriimonadales > Fimbriimonadaceae > Fimbriimonas. The sequence goes on along the minus strand of CAZAVC010000136.1, from coordinate 102 downwards.
CCGCCACGGCCGAACCGTTGATGACGTGCATTACCACTTTCTTGCCAACCAGCTCGTTAACTACAGAATTCATCTCGCCCCGAGTTTACACCCCGCGTCTTC
>CAZAVC010000135.1:0-5907 GCA_964488265.1 uncultured Fimbriimonas sp. | reverse complement strand
GTACTTAGCTCGACACCTGAACCTTTGGAACGATGTTTTAGAGGCTATCAAGGAGACCGAAGACCCGATCGTCATCTCCAACCGACTCGAAGAGCGAATCAAGAAACTAGAAGCCGAAAAGGGGATGAGTTACGCCTTCGATAAGTTGACGATCCCCATTTTTGCCGAGGCAGGTTTTTCCAGCACACGCTGTAAGGCGGGCGAAAGCGCGCTCCGTGGCCTGATAGAAGTGCTGAAATTCAAGGCACTTAACGGACGCTTCCCAGCAGACGTTGCCGAGGCGGGCTTCAAGGAGATCGATCCGTTCTCGGGCCAACCCTTCAAACTGTTCGTAAAGGGCGACGCCGTCCGCGTTTACTCGGTTGGTCCTAACAAAAAGGACGAAAATGGTTTAGGCGTGGAAGCAATGGGCGACACCGTGAGTCCACAACTGGACGACATTAGTGCCAGAACCGATCGACCTGTAAGAGTTCGACCGGCAAAGCCAAGATCAACCGGAAAGCAGTCGCTGCGGATCACTCCCACCGACCCCCTACCGAATTCTCGAACCGCTTCTCCTCCTCTCGCTCCTCCGCGCTAGGAGAGACAGCCGTTAAACCGTTGGGTTAGAAAGGCGTCCCACCACCATCGGCAAAGCTTCCATCGGCGATCATGCCCAGAGTCTCGCCGATATCCTCCGCCGTGTTCATCACGAATGATCGGTACTGCATCACGGGCTCGTTCAGCGGAGCAGCCGCGATCAACAGATACTCCGCGCCTTCCGCTCCGGCGATAACGGTTAGTTCAGAACCCTTCGACAAGGTGTAGAGCCCAGGCTTTGATTCCGAACGGCCCGCAATAGAGATCGACCCAGAAAGCAGATAGACAATCGCCGTATCCCCTTGCGAGCCGTTCCAGGTCCATGCAGCTTCAGCGGGCGATTCCACCCTGACCAAGTACGGGCTGGTTTCCAAGCCGTCTAGCGGACCAAGATTGCCTTCATGAACCCCCGCGAGCAGATGCACGGAATTGCCTGTTGCGTCGGTCCAATGCGGAACATCTTCCGCGTAGGCGGCTCGATAACCGGCGGGCTTGCGCTTCGCCGACTCTGGAACGTTGAACCAGAACTGAACCGCCTCCGTACCCGCGGCGCTTTTCTCCAGCATCTCGGCGTGCCAAATTCCGTTTCCGGCGGTCATCCACTGAGTGGCTCCCGGACCGACCCATTCGTTATTGCCTAGAGAGTCCCGGTGATTCACCCGACCCTTCAGCACAACGGTAAGCGTCTCAATGCCTCGGTGAGGGTGCCGTGGAAAGCCAATGACACCACCCTGTGGGTCTGGTTCCACAAGGAGATGATCCAGAAGCAAGAGCGGATCTAACAGAACCAACCGCTCGCTTCCTATGGACCGCTTGATGGTTACACCCGGAGCTTCGTTGGCTTCAATTGGGTCGGCATAGAAGGCGATGGTGCGCTGGCTCATGCCTCTGTCTTACGACATTCAGAAGTGGGAAGGTTGTATCCCCGCGTACTACTTTTCAACGCGGGGACAAGATGCTGATAAATCCTTCAAAAATGGCACGGTCTAGTGTCGGAAGTGGCGGTAGCCGGTGAAGACCATCGCGATTCCAAGTTCGTTGGCTCGAGCGATGACGTCGGCGTCTTTCTTGCTCCCACCGGGCTGGACGATGGCGACGATCCCTGCTTGATGAGCGGTATCGATCGAATCTGGGAACGGGAAGAACGCATCGCTGGCAAGGACGGCACCCTTTACGGCATCACCCGCTTGCTCGACGGCTAATCGCACCGATTGCACACGGTTCATTTGTCCTGCACCCACGCCAAGCAACCGGGTGGACGTTCCGACCACAATCGCATTGGACTTTACGTGCTTAACGACCTTCCACTGGAGTCGAAGCGCTTCCATCAGATCCTCCGAAGGCGCCGTTTCGGTAACCACCTTCCACTGCGATTCCGGTTCCTCGTCGGACATTTGAATGATCGCTCCGCCGCGCAGACCCTTCACCAACGGGATTCGAGTTTCGCCGGGCAGAGCCGCCTCAATAAGGCGAACATCTTGTCCCCAGCCAGATCGATCGCGGAAGATCGCCAGTGCCTCTTCAGAGAAAGCGGGGGCGATGACCACTTCCAGGTAGTTGCCCTTCTCGGTCATTGCCGTCGCCGCCGCCACGTCAACCGGCTTATTGAACGCCGCAATGCCACCAAAGGCGGAGATGGGGTCGGATGCGCGGGCTAGGCGGTATGCCTCGCCAAGGTCTTCCGAGACTGCGGCTCCGCACGGGTTGCCGTGCTTGATGATCGCACAGCCCCCTGCGGGCAGATCGCCGACCAACTCCCAGGCACCATCCGAGTCGTTGACGTTGTTGTAGCTGAGTTCCTTGCCCCACAAAAGCTTGCCCTGAGGGAGTCCTTGCCCGGCGAGGGGATCAACGTACAGCGATCCCGGTTGGTGAGGGTTCTCGCCGTAGCGGAATCCTTGAATGCGTCGCAGCCCCAGCGAGAAGGTTTCTGCTTCGAGCAAGTCCTCGCCCGCCTTCTCGGTGAGATAGCGGGAGATCACCGAATCGTAATAGGCGGTGTGTCGATAAGCCTTGGCAGCGAGGGGGAGTCGGAGCGTCGCGATGGTGTTGTTCTCCAACGCTTCGATCACTCGGCTATAGTCGCTTGGGTCGACGACGATCGCGACGGTCTCGTTGTTCTTGGCGGCGGCTCGAACCATGGTGGGTCCGCCAATATCGATCGACTCGATCGCCTCTTCCAACGTGTGAGGTCCGGAAATCTTCTGCTCGAATCGGTACAGGTTTACCGCCACCACCGTGATAGGCGCGATCCCCGCCTCTGCCATTTGGGCGACGTGAGCCGGGTCGGCAGTGCGGCCAAGGATTCCGCCGTGAACCAGCGGGTGAAGGGTCTTGAGCCGACCGTCCAGCATTTCCGGAAAGCCGGTGACCTCCGAAACATCGAGGACAGACAACCCGGCATCTCGCAAAGCGGTCGCGGTCCCGCCCGTGGAGATGAGTTCAAAGCCTAACCGGATCAACTCTTTTCCGAAGTCGACGACGCCGGTTTTGTCGGTCACAGAAAGAAGGGCTCGGGGTTTGGAATGGCTGGAACTCACCTATAGGGTGTACCCGCCCTTAACGCTCCCCCTCTCCAGAAATTTCTGGTTGCGGTGTCGAAAAGGTCTATGCGAGCGCGTCTAGGCCTTTTCGCTGGACCAGAGAAAGGAGTTTCAAGCTTGCCCCGGAGGGTGCTTTCTCACCTCTTTCCCACTGACTAATGATTCTAGGGCTTACATTTAAGAATCGAGCAAAAACGCTTTGGCTAACCCGACTTTGAATGCGGATGTTCCGGATCTCCTCTGCAGTAAGCGGTTCAATCGGAGCCAAGCAGAGTTCGTCGAACTCTCTCATTGTCCGTTTTGGTACCAATCCAGCGTCTGCTAGGTCAGCAATCGTCTCGTGGACGCTTGCGAGAATTTCACTCTTGTATGTCTTCATCTTCACACCCCACTTCCGTGAGTGCACCTACCTCCAAAGCTATTTCTAGTTCCGCATCACTGTACGCACTCAAGAGATCCAAAAGCCTGCGAAAGGCAATAAGTTCATCAGGTTGAATGTTGGCTCGATCGTTCTTGGCGAAACCATAGACAAAGAAAGCTCGCTCTGCGACGGTAACGAGAATGATCGTTCGGAACCCTCCGGACCTACCCTCATTTGCGCGAGCTACCCTCTGCTTTATAACCCCACCCCCGAGATCGGCATCAACGATGCCCTTCTCAAGCCTGGTGATCGCGTCACAGAGATCCTCTTCGCTAATCCGATTTTTTCGAGCGAAGCGCCCAAACGGTTTGTTCTTGAATACCCGCATCGGCAGCCCCCGCTGTTCTCAGTCTACAAATCTATTATAACACCAGGTGTTATAATTTGAAATCCAGAAGATTCTCCAATGCGTATATTGGGCATCGAGCAACAAAGCAACATAAGCAGTAAGAGTAAGGTAAGCGCACCCGTTAAGAATTCTTCTCTAGCAGCGCGTTTCGGCACGAGAAGCACACTTCCGGCGAGGAATACCGATCCTCGAGATAATCCAGAACTGTTTGGTCGCCCGTGATCTCCGTCTCCTCGCCCACGATCTTCACGAAGAAGGGATAGGAATCGCCATTCGGTTCCAGTAGGAGAACCTCTCCCATCGGCCCGCCTGGCCCCTTGGACCATTCCAAAACCGTAACGGTAAGGCGACCTTCCACGGGAAACCGTCCTAGCGCGCTCGGTTGGGCGAGCCTGGTCGAGAAGCGTCGCCGGGGCCGCGCAAGCGATCTTCGCCGTCTCCGGTGGTTCCAGCTGTCGTTGCATCCGTACCAGAATCCATGGTTGGCGCAATGGGCTTGTACTCCACCGTTTTGCTTTGCGTAACGGTCTTGCCGTTCTGGTCAAACACCTTGATGGTGAAGTTGGTCTTGCCCGTTATTGGAACAACGACCATACCTTCCGTCGCCAACTCTTGAGTCTTCCCTCCGGTGTAGCTCAGTTCCACCCGGGCGGCGGAGGTTGCTTGCCATTTGACCGTCACCGAACTTCCCTCCTCGGTAACCGTTTCGGGCTCGACAGAGAAGGCAATAATCTTTGCAAGAATCGGCTCAAAGACTTGCACGGAGAACTTCTTCCGAACGATCTTGCCTGCCTTGTTGGTCGCAATGATCTCGTATTCACTCAGGCCAACTTTGGTGGGGGCAGGGACAAGATACCTGTCGGTGTTGAGATCCAATTCGGTTTGGAAGGGACTGAGCGTTGCCTTTACGACCTCGGGTCCAAACGCGTAAGTAAGCGTGAACGACGATCCCAGCGGCACCTCTTTCGGATCAACTTCCAGCTTAGAGATGGACGGATCAGGAACGATCGGCGGCGTTTCCACCGTAAGGATCAATTCCCTAGCTTCTCCCTTCGTCCCGTCTTTTCGAATCGCGAAGGCGGTGACCACCAGCGTGCCCGCGAGTTTGGGCGTGATAACCGTCGACCCTTCGGTCTCCAGTTCCTCGCCGATGCTATCTGACCCCGCACTCACCTGTACATTCAGCGCGTTCTCAGCAGCCCACGTGATCGTAACAGGGGACCCGACGTAAACCTTCGAGCCACCGATCGCCATCAGTTTGACCATTCGGGCAGGCTTGGGAGCCGTGACCCAGAGCACGAGTAGCAAGATAAAGAGCGAGATTGCCGCAACTAGCGAACCTGGGCTAAGGAGAGGGCGGATCTCAAGCTGGGCTTGTCCACCGCAGGAAGCGCTTGGGACCTCGACGGAACGCCCGGTGGCAGAAAAACCCACCAACCGAGACTGCCCAAACGACGATCGCCGATTGGGCGTGACCGTCACTTCGACCTCGCGTTGTTGGCCAGGACCTACTTGTACTTTGTCTGCCGACCATTCGTAACTGCACTCGTTTTCGGGGTCGCCCGCGTTGAGATGAACGGTGTGTTCGGTGTTGCCCAGGTTCACCACGGTGACGCTGAAGGTGTTCATGCGCTTTGCCGCAGAGATAAACCCTTTCCGAGGCGAAACTTCTAGGGAGAGGTTTTGGTAGGGCTGGACCTGCAAAACGCCCTGACCCGTGCGCTCTTCGCCCGTCGCCAAACTTCGGAACCGAATGACGAAGGGGTAGTTCCCTGCCAAGCTTTCGCTCACACGGGAGGGTTTGAAGAACACTTTGGCGTGCCCGGTTTCGTTGGGATCAAGGTTTAGAACCGGAACAGGAACGGCGGTCCACTCTGGATCGAGCCCTTCAATTCGAATTTCGACTTGATCGCTTTCGGTCCCTCGGTTCGTGATTTCAACGCCAAGAGGTGTTGTCGTACCCGGCTCCACAATCACCAGGTCCGCACTCATTAGCGCCGAAATCGACATCCCCT
>CAZAVC010000134.1:0-5921 GCA_964488265.1 uncultured Fimbriimonas sp. | reverse complement strand
CGGGACCGGAATACGCCTCTCAGTGGATGTTTCGAGGAGCCCAATGGCTGGTGACTCCACATGAGGGTTGTTCGGGACAGGCAATCACGAAGCTCGAGAAAGTGATCGCGATGCTCGGCGCAAATTCGGTGCGATGCGGATTGGAAGAGCACGATCGAGCCGTCGCGGTGGTCAGCCACCTCCCACACGTGTTTGCCGCCCTTCTGGTGAAGTACGGGTCGCAGCTCGACTCCAGAGATATCGGTGGAGGAAGTTGGAAGGACCTCACGCGCGTTGCTGGAGTGGACCCCGACCTCTGGACCCAGATACTCACGGGAAATAGAAAGCCCGTCGCCGATCTCCTTCGTTTAGCCGCTTCCGACTTGGAAACGCTCGCCCGTTCGCTAGATCAAGCCTCTCTGATCGACCCGGAGAAGAACCGAGGTGTTGAAACCTTCTTCCGAGAGGCACAGGTCGCCAAGCAAGCCTTTGCGGACGTACCCTCACCAGAAACAAGACCCAATCGACGTGGCAGGAAGTCAAACTAGAGTCCAATGAGCCTTCGCATCACCCGCGCCAAGTCCGTCACCGGTCAGTTTCGGCCCCCGAGCGACAAATCTCTCACGCATCGGGCATACATGTTTGCGGCGATCGCGGACGGAGTCAGCCGGGTGTACAGTCCTCTTCGCGGGGAAGATTGTGAGTCGACGCGCCACTGCCTCGAAGCGATGGGGCTGAAGTCGATCGAGATCCCCAACGGCTTTGAGTTAACACCCGCGCCCGAATGGTCCCAACCGGAAACAACGCTCGATTGCGGAAATTCTGGGACGACCATGCGCTTGCTGTCCGGTCTTCTTGCCTCCAGACCGATCACGGCAACGCTCGTGGGCGATGAGAGCCTCAGTCGGCGACCGATGAAACGCGTTGCGACCCCTCTCAAGCTGATGGGTGCAAAAATCGAGGGCGACCAAGCCCCGCTCACCATTCACGGCGGAAAGCTTAAGGCAATTGACTACATGAGTCCGGTAGCGAGCGCTCAGGTGAAAAGCGCCATCTTGCTCGCCGGATTAAGGGCGGAGGGAATAACGGTTGTTCGAGAGCCCAGCTTAAGCCGAGACCATACCGAGCGCATGCTGACGTTTTTGGGTGTGGACCTTCAAACATCTACGCTTTGCGATGGCACGGTACAACACGTGCTCGAAGGTGGGCAGACCGTAGAACCGTTCGAATTCACCGTCCCGGGCGACATTTCATCGGCGGCATTTTTCCTTGTTGCGGGGGCATTGTTTGGGCAAACTGTGACAGCGACGCAGCTTTCTCTCAATCCTTCTCGCACAGGCATTCTTGACGTTTTTGAGCAATGCGGGCTGTCCTTCACGGTCGACTCTCCGCAATCCGAGATGAACGAGCCATCTGGCAACCTAGTGCTTCATGAGCACAAGGGATCGTTGAAACCGTTCGAGATCAGCGGCGACTTGGTGCCTCGGTTGGTCGATGAGATCCCAATCCTGGCCGTTCTTGCAACTCAAGCCGAGGGTAAATCGGTGATCAAAGACGCTGCTGAACTGAGAGTAAAGGAAACCGATCGCATCGAAACCGTCGCCAAGCACCTGAGGCTCATGGGAGCGCAGGTGGAGACCTTCGAAGACGGCATGTCGATTACCGGACCGACTCCTCTCAAAGGAGCCTAGGTTCAGGCAAAGGGAGACCACCGGATTGCAATGGCCTTCGGCATCGCAGGCCTTATTGCAGAGGGCGAGACCGTGATCGACGGGGAAGATTCCATCGCAACAAGCTATCCGGCCTTTCTAGAAGATCTGGCCAGACTCACCACCTACTGAGGTCGCGAGTCAATCCTGCAAGCGACTAAACTCTTCAACTGTGGACACCACTCACCTCGTGATCGCCATCGATGGACCTGCCGGAGCAGGGAAGAGCACGGTCAGCAAACTACTGAGCAAAAAGCTTGGGATTCGCTACCTGGATACAGGGGCCATGTATCGCGCGATCGGACTGCGGGCGCTACGAGAGGGAATATCAACTTCTGATGAATCGGGCCTTGTGGGTTTAGTGGAGTCTTCTGAAATATCCTTTGGAGAAGGTGATCCCCAGCCGGTTTTCATCAATGGGGAAGACGTAACCAATCTCATTCGCACCCCCGAAGTTGCTCAAGCGGCGAGCGAACTCAGCACCCACGGTCAGGTACGGGTGGCAATGGTAAAGCGACAGCAGGCTATGGTCGCCAAGGGTGGAGTGGTACTTGAAGGTCGCGACGCAACAACGACGATCGCTCCCAACGCGACCCTTAAGGTTTATCTCACTGCCAGTTTGGAGGAACGCGCCAAGAGACGCCACCTAGAGAGCAAAACCAAAGGCATGGCGCTGGACTATATCAGCGTTCGACGCGACATTGAAGAAAGAGATCACCGAGACATCACGAGGGAGGAAAGCCCCCTTACGGTTGCCGAGGATGCGCACCTGGTGGAGTCTGCAGGGCTTGATCCAAACGGCGTTGCCGACGCGATCATTGCCCTTCTTGGATGATCGAGCCCGCGTTCGGCGTAGGAACGCTCGGTAAAATGCCAGCCGACGAGACTAATCCTCTCGCACCGAATCATCATGGGAAAATTCTTCGCACCTAAGGACTGGGGTCGACTTCTGACGGCAATGATCACTCCGTTCCACGCAGACGGGACGGTCAACTACGCCGAGGCTAAACGAGTGGCTCGGTATTTGGTCGACGAACAGAAAAACGATGGGCTGGTGGTTGCCGGCACCACAGGAGAATCCCCAACTCTCAGCCACACGGAAAAGCTCACCCTCCTAGAAGCCGTTCTCTCTGAGGTGGGCGATCGAGCAGCGGTTGTCTTTGGAGCGGGTACCTACAACACTCTCGAATCCATGGAGTTGGCGCGTGAGGGCGAAAAGGCGGGTGCGCATGGCGTGATGGTGGTGAACCCTTATTACAACAAGCCCGGTCAAGCCGGTTTGAAGGCTCACTTTCAGGCGGTGGCGGGAGCAACGACATTGCCCGTCATGCTGTACAACATCCAGCCGAGAGCGGCAATCAACCTGGAAACCTCGACCCTTTTGGAGCTTGCAGAAATTGAAAATGTTGTCGCGGTCAAGGAAGCAAGCGGCAACCTTTCGCAAATTTCCGATGTGATTCGGCTCGCTCCGGAAGGGTTCCGCGTGTACAGCGGCGATGACGGGCTTACCCTAGCGATTCTTGCCCTCGGCGGGCACGGATTGGTTTCGGTGGCCGCTCACTTGTTTGGCGGAGCGCTCAAGACGATGATCGAATCATTCGAGACCGAGCCTGCGAAAGCGCGCGCCATCCACCATGCGGTGACTCCAGGCATCACCGGATGTTTTCATGCGCCTAACCCTGTGCCTGTCAAAACCGTTCTCTCCGGTCGTGGGTTCGAGACGGCGACCCTTCGATTGCCCTTGGTCCCGGCTTCTGAACTTGAGAAGAGCAAAATCTTGCAACTGGTAGAGCAATCCGATGCCGCTCTGAGGTCCCTCTAGAATCAGGTTCAAACTAGGTCGAATTGACCGTGCTAGGAAACTCTTATAGCTCTCTCGCGTCTGTAATCGCGAGAACACAGTTATGGGAGTTTCTGCTTTTATTGCGGGCACGCTTTTGGCCACGGTCGGAATGTCTACTAAATCTACAGAGGTAACGGTTTATAACCAAGGCATCGGTTTTGTAAAAGAGAACCGGTTGGTCCAAGTTAAGAAAGGGCGCCAGTCGGTGACGGTCGATGGAGTTGCGCAACTCATCGACACCACGTCGGTTGGTTTCCGGTCGATCACTTCGCCTGGTGCGCTGAGCATCCTGGAGCAGAACTATCGCTACGACCTTATCAGCCCTCAGGCCATTCTCGCGAAATCCGTTGGGAAGCGAGTAAAGGTCACTCGAGCGTTCGGACAGTTTAAAGAAACCGTCGAAGGGATTCTCATGAGTTCACCAACCTCGGTGGTAGATGGTCCGAACGGCCTTTCTAACCAGTACAACGGAATGGTCGTCCGAGCGGACGACGGCACGATTATTCTTTCCCCAGTCGGGGAAGTGTCGGTGATGGAGATGCCCGCCGGGCTCATCAGCACCCCCTCCCTCCTTTGGGAACTCCAATCAGAAAAGGATGGAGAGGAAGAGATCGAGCTCAGCTACATCACGCAGGGGATGAAGTGGGACGCCAACTACGTGTTCACACTCGACCCAGCAGGAAAGGGTGATCTACAGGGTTGGGTGACCATCGATAACAACTCGGGAGCCAATTTTGAAAACGCCAAGTTGAAGTTGCTCGCGGGCGAAGTGAACCTTGTTCGACCCGCTCAGCCAGAAATGATGATGATGAAGAGTCGCACGGGCGCCCCTGGTGCGGCGATGGCCGACGGATTCCAAGAGGAATCACTCTTTGAATATCACCTCTACACGCTAGGTCGACCCGCGACGGTGTTAAACAAAGAACGCAAGCAACTGAGCCTTCTTTCGGGATCGGACGTTCCATTCCGAAAAAGAATCATTGTCGATGCGATGATGGGCTTCAACGGCTACTATCCGGGCGAAGGTGAAGTTGGGACCGGCAACCAATCGCCATTGGTGAAAGTGGAGTTCGTGAACGACAAGAAGAGTGGCCTGGGTATGCCACTGCCTCAAGGAAAGGTTCGAATCTATCAGCGCGATAAATCTGGCTCGGTCCAAATGCTCGGAGAGGATTCGATTCGCCACACGCCACGAGACGAGAAGATCTCGCTCAATGTGGGCCGGTCTTTCGATATCGTGTCGCAACGGAAGCGCACCAATTACAAGCGCCTCAGCGACCGTAGCTTTGAGGAGACCTTCCAAATTGAAGTAAGAAACCGAAAGGAAGAAGCTTCAACGGTCCATGTGTACGAGCGACACTGGGGCGATTGGAAGATCACCAAGAAGAACCTCGACTTCAGCAAAGAGGACTCAAACACCGCTGTTTTTGAGGTGAATCTTAAGGCGAACGAGGTCAAAACTGTCGAATACACCGTTGTCACCAAGTGGTGATCAGAGGTTCATCGAAGCCCCGAAATAGTTCACCAGATGCCTTAGGTAAAGAAAACCGTAGGCAAGAAAAGCGACCCATGTGCCGATCTCGGCAGTGATGGGTCGCTTTTTTCGTGCGTACTCCAAGATTCCCACGGGCACAAAAACAAAGATGAGCTTCGCGATGGCAAACCCTATGCCACCAAACCGCGCCGCGATCGCAGCGAAGAACGGGTTTCCCTCACCAAAACCTATGTGCAGCCAGAAAAGGGTTGTGACGAGGTCGAAGGTCGCCAGGATGACCAAGCACAGGGTGCTGAGATGAACTCGTCCCTGAGGGCCAAGCGGTCTAGTGAAGATTGAACCCGGGTGGATAGGAGCGGGAACGGGAGATGCCCCGGTCTGGGTGGGTGTTGAATGAGTCGGCGGGGGGCTGGAGGGCGCCTGATTGGTACCGTCCGCTGGCAGAATGATTTGCGGCTGAGAAGGACGCCTGCTAGTCCTTTGGGGACCGGCAGGCGAATTGGGACCGGGCGAAGAGCTAGGGTTGACCGGTCCGTTCATCTTGAAATTGGAGACGGTAGAAAGTTGCGTTTCGTTCGCTACAGGGTGCCGTAAAGGCGATCCCCGAAATCTCCGAGGCCGGGAACGATGTACTTCTTATCGTTGAGGCGATCGTCGTAACCCGCGACGAAAATTGGAACATCAGGATGGGCATCGGACAAAAACTGAACTCCTTCCGGTGCGGCAATGACGCTCACCATCGCGATCTGCTGGGCTCCCGCCGCTTTCAAAAAGTGAATTGCTTGCGCGGCTGAACCCCCTGTAGCGAGCATAGGATCGAGGCAAAGGGTGTACCGCCCGTCGAGTTGGGGCAACTTCGCGTAATACCGCCGAGCTTGGGCGGTTTCTTCGTCAC
>CAZAVC010000133.1:0-5965 GCA_964488265.1 uncultured Fimbriimonas sp. | reverse complement strand
GTTCGACTTGCGGGCCTACCTGCTACGGCGTTTGTCTCCGATGCAGACCTTTGGGCCCTAGAGAAACTGCAGAAGCTCCCTTTGGTGCCGCAGTTGGTCTCCAAATTCTATGAAGTCGGCATCGATCGTTGGCTCTACTGCTGGAACATGAGCTCATCGGTCCGTTGCGGGCCTCGCCAGTATCCAACGCTGTATCGCATTCTCCAAGAATCTTGCGATGTGCTGGACATGCCGGAACCCGAGCTTTACGTTTCTGGTAACCCTTTTCCCAACGCTTTCGCGGGCGGCGTGGAGCGACCTTACATCGCGCTGCGATCCTCGATGATCGACACCATGAGCGAGGAGCAACTCTACTTCATCATGGGGCACGAGTTGGGCCACATCAAAGCGAAGCACGTGCTCTACTTCTCGGTGGGCTCCCTGCTTTTCCCACTTCTGGAGCTCTTGGGCAAACGAACGATGGGAGCTAGCGACGTGGCGACCTATGCCTTGGTGACCGCTTTCTACGAATGGTCTCGGCAAGCGGAGTTCTCGGCGGATAGAGCCGGACTGCTGGTTTGCCAATCGCTGGATATCGCCATCGACAGTCAGATCGCGCTGACCGCCGGTCCCAACCGATTGCGAGACGAAATGAGCCGGGAAGCGTTCATGGAACAGGCCCGCGCGTATCAAGACGCGGATTCGCTGGACAAACTGGGCAAGATGGTCTTGTTCTTAACGATGGGTCGGCACATGAGCCACCCCATGCCCGTTCATCGAACGCAGCAGTTGGAACGTTGGGTGTTCTCCGGCACGTACGACCGAATTCTGAACGGCCAGTACGAGCGGGTCAAAGCGGGCACAGCCGGATCGTAACTCTAGACCCGATCTACTCGATCGGGTCCATCTCGGCGATCGCATCTGCCACTTCTTTGGTGTACCGCTTGCCGAGTTCCGGACTGTAACCCATCCACATGGCTTGAAGGGTGCCTTCTACATTGACCAGCATGAGCGTGGGTGTAGAGGCAACTTCTTTCTCTAGATTCTTGCCCTGGGCAAGGGTCCATCTTTTCAGGGAAGGCGCCACCGACCAACCTGCCGGTTCGGATTCGAAAAGGACGTAAAGGGGTAGGCGCAACCCGCTCTTGCCGAGCCATTCCAGCATTCCCTTGGACGGAGCCGAATCTCCATCAAGCACCGCCAGCAAGAAGGGCTTGCCCTTTACGGGGGTCTTGCCGTCCTCGTTCAGCACCTTATCCATTGGGAACGGCTCACCCTCTTGCATTGGGATCGGCTCTGGCATATCCGCAAACGGTGTGTACCCATCGGGGATACCGACATAGAAGTCTTTGGGATCGCCCGAGTCGGAAACCTTTTCCGACTTGACGACCCATTTGGTCTCGCTGCCCTCACCCCCGTAAGTGGCCTCTGCGATCTTCCCGTCTTTGCCGTAAAAGAAGCGAAGGGTCTTGGTTCCAACCGGAGTCTCCTCGGAGACTTCTTTGCACTTGCGACCATCGGGAGCCGTTTTCTCCTTCATTCGCCCTTCAATGTTTGCAAGCGAACTTGGCGAGATAAATCCTGGAGGGATAGCCATTCCCCATTGAATTTCTAGAGGACCATCCGCAATTCCAAACCCTTCTACAACCGCCTCTACGTACTTCTTGTCTTCGTCGCGAATCTCAATGAGCCGCCCGGGCACAATGGCGAATCGAGCCCCCGGAACATCAATGCGAGCGCGGCGACCGTACTCCAGGAGAACCGTCACGTCCACGGGCTCTTCTTGGCCCGCCATAGTGGTGGAAAACACCCATTTCACGTTTTTGCCCACTTGATCAACCGGACCGAGTACGGGATCGGCTACGGGTCCTCCCGATTTGGGGGTGCAGCCCGCAAGCATGAAGGCAACCACGGTAAGGGACAAAACAGAGGCCATACGGTTCATTCGGAAGATTCGGGTCGGTTAGGCAGGGTGAGACGAGGGTGGAAAAGGGTGATTATCCTGGTAGGTCATACGGGCATTGCCGCAGTTCTATAGCGGAATGTTAACCCCATAAGGGCGTTGTTGAACGCTCGAGGGCAATGATGGAGAGCAAATTCGTGGTTTTTCGGCTCGGAAACGAGCGGTACGGTCTTCCGATCGATCAGGTCGAGAGGATCGTGCCCGCCGTGCAGCCGACCAAACTTCCCCGCGCCCCGAAGGCGCTACTTGGCGTATTCGAGATTCGAGGTTCCACCATTCCGGTGATGGATGCTCGGATTCGGTTCAACCTTCCTGAGGCTTCGGACTGCCGCAATTTCGTCATCGTGTTTACTCCGCAAGGTAGATGCGCACTGAGAGTGGACGACGTGGTTGGCATTATCGAACTGACCGAGAAAGACGTGGATCACCATCCGTCTCTTTCCGGTTCGGAAGAAGATCCGTTTGTCGCGGGGATCGGAAAACAGAACGATCAGCTCACCGTCTTGCTCGATCCTCAACATCTGGTTCCAAACAACCTGCTGAGTTCGAAGGCGTTGCAAGAGCAAGGAACTTCGAGTTCGGGCAAGCGAGGGAGCGGCTCTAAGAAAACGGCCGACGCTCCTGAACTTGCCGTCGCGTAGCGCGTAGCCTGCTAGCGCAGGTGAACGGTTCGCTCCGAGAGCGTCGCAAATGCGGCGCTCTCGACGTTTTTGGGGTCCTGCATCGCATCTAGCAAGATGATTCGGCCCGGTTCTTCTGCCGCGAGGTCTAAGAACCCCTGTCGGACCTTTTGGTGGAACTCCAGGGGAGCACGATCCAGGCGATCTTGCCCGCCCTCTCGGTTGGAGAGCCTTGCCAATCCCGCTTCGGCAGGGAGATCGAGCAAGAAGGTGAGATCGGGTTTCAGTCCGCCCGTGGCGAATGTATTTGCCGTTCTGACAAAGCTTGCGTCTAGTCCTCTCGCCACCGCCTGATAGACGTACGTGGAGTCGGCGTGACGGTCGCAAAGCACCACCTTGCCCTCTCCTAAGGCGGGCTTGATGAGGGTCTCCACGTGCTGAGCCCGGTCGGCGAGGAAGAGGAACAGTTCGGCGGCGTGGGCGATCTCGCCACCCTCTAGTAGCAACGACCTTACGACCTTGCCAAACTCACCCGCGCCCGGCTCTCGAGTGACAATAGGGGTCATCCCCGCTTCCTTGACCCGAGCTTCTAGGGCTCGAATGAGCGTGGTCTTCCCCGCCCCTTCTGGGCCTTCAAAGGTGACGAAGAGTCCGTACGCCATCGCGGTCTTGAAGGATACCGACCCTGCAACACAAGCCACCGTGCGAACGGTACCGTCATAGCTTGCCTTGCCCAAGTTCGACGATTGTGGCG
Organism: uncultured Fimbriimonas sp.; assembly: GCA_964488265.1. Lineage (GTDB taxonomy): Bacteria > Armatimonadota > Fimbriimonadia > Fimbriimonadales > Fimbriimonadaceae > Fimbriimonas. Next base: position 2,649 of record CAZAVC010000133.1, on the reverse strand, counting down.
TAACTCAAACTTTTGGCAATATCGTCTTAAGAAATCGTTAAAATATTGCCCCCACCCCCCCCAATAATCGTATAAGATACTTTTGATGTTCACAACACCGATTCTCAGCGTTCTTCTTCTGTCCAGTGGTTACCAAGTTGTGACTACTCCGGAAAGCGTTTGGTCCGTTTTACTTGAGTATCCGCGATTTGCAAGTGGTACGGTACCCCAGGCGGCTCCCGGAACTGCCGTAAGCTTGACTGCTCGCTTTCCACGCGGGGCCTACGTTGAGGGTGGGGATACCGCACCTGACAATCCTTGGAGCGCCCGGTTCGCGACCATCTACAACAACCAAGTGCTCGTTGATGAGCAGGTTACCGGGGTGATACCTGCTGGAAAGTCTTATTATTGGGGAGCTGTTTGGTCAACATACACGGAACAAGGAGAGAGTGTACGGAAAACACCCGGTGGTAAGGCATGGGTGGGTCGCTTCTATCAGAACATTCAATGGACTTCGGGTAGCGGATTCATGATGTACTCCAATTGAAATCCCGTCAACTGCTCCGGTGTGATACTCAGATCGCACCGGATAGCTCGTCCCAGAAGACTCCCAAACACTTTAGACATAGCTAACAACGACTATATGACACTTCTTTCTGCTACCAGTTACGCCTTCCTGATGGGACTTCTTGGAACACAACAGCTTGCGTCCACTGAAAAATCCAGCCTTCCGGAGAATTGCTATGTAGCAAGTTTTCGATACTACTCACGCGAGGAATTTTCTAGAAGACTTGGCTCTTACTTTTCCTTCTATGAGAGCACTCTTCACGGGAAAGTCGATAAGCCTGGCGCACGGACTTTGCTGAAAGCTGGAACGAGAACGATCATCGTGGACCTTGAAGGGTCAACAGTTGAATCACTGAGAGAAGACACAGAAATTCTTACAGAAGTCGCTCCGTTTATGTCCGAAGTAGCGAGCAAAGGAATCGACCTTAGCAGAACACCACGCTTGAGGGATCGGCTAAAAAAACAAGCGTATCTGCAGTTGCAACATACCGAAGGTAACACCAATAAGGACGTCTTGATCTCTGCGATTCGGGCGATTGACGAACCGGGAACTCGAGCATCGGTCAGTCCTAGCACAGATTTCACGCTGGTAAGTCCTACCGGAGATCCTGTGCAAGGTGGATTTGGGGCAGTTGCTAAACCAGAATTCGGAAAAGCTTTCACCAATCTCTACAAAGAACGAACCCGCGTTTCTTCGAAAGAAAAGGAGAACATCCTCAATAACGCGAAGGAGTTCTTGCCGAAGAGAGAAGAGCGTCAGCAATGGAACCAACAGGCCCCTAATAACGCGATTATTCAACTTCGAAGGATCGACCGTCTCTTTGAGTTTCCGGAAGAAGAATCAGAAGTCATGGAGAATGTAGTACAAGAGTACAAAAAGATCCTTGCGGAGGCGAAATCCAGGAATCGTTCAGAGCTAGGAAAGATCTTGGAAAATCTAAAGTCAACGCATTTTCCGACGGGTGCAGAGTCTCTTAAGGGGTGGTATGGGTTATCGGAACTCCCCAAAGATGTCGGGGGCTATGTCAGTAATTTCTTAGACATGGCCCGTCCTGGCAAAAGTAAAGACGGCTATAGGGTTGGAGGCTTTCGATCGGGAATTTCGATTTTTGTCGGGACTTCCGCACCAAACGGACAGCCCGGCCAGAAGACGGCTTCTGGTGTAAACGTAACCATTTTGCCGTAAGGCGATTCGCGCCAAAGAAGCATCGCGAGTTTGTTCCATGGTTTCACGAACTCATACAGGAGGAATCTGACAGTTTGTGATCCCCGTCATTGTACGGGGGCCGCATTTATGCGACAATGCGCCATGTCGGCAGATCAGACACCTTCCTTTTCGCTCGTCGATTTCATTAAAGACACCGGAGAGCGCGATAACCCCGGCGATGTTTTTGAACTGGAATCGCCCAAGATGCTCGAGGTCACCGTGAAGGGCCGAGTCTGGACCAAGCTCGGCGCAATGGTGGCATACCGAGGCGCGGTGGAATTCAAGCGCGAGGGCATGCTGGAAGGCGGCATCGGCAAGGCGCTCCTAAAGGCGGTCAGCGGCGAGATGACCCCTCTCACCAAGGTGGAGGGCAACGGTCGAATCTACATCGCCGACTCCGGCAAAGAGATTTCCGTCCTTCGATTGGAAGGCGATGCGATCAACGTAAGCGGCAACGACCTGCTGGCGTTTGAAGACACCATCAAGTACGACGTCACGATGCTGAAGCGTGTGGCGGGCATGATGGCAGGCGGTCTTTTCTCGGTCCGATTGCAGGGGCAGGGTTTGGTCGCGATCACGACCCACGGTCGACCGCTCACGCTGAAGGTGACGCCGAACGACCCGGTTTACACCGACCCGAACGCGACGGTCGCGTGGTCGGCGAACCTCCAGCCGGAACTCAAGAGCACGATCAACTTCAAGACGCTGATGGGTCGAGGCGGCGGCGAAACGTTCCAAATGTGCTTCCGAGGCGAAGGGTTTGTTGTGGTTCAGCCGTACGAAGAAGTTCCCGTGATGACGGGTCAAGCGGGCTAGTCGCGCGGGTGGGGGGTCCTTCGCTGGTGTCCCGAGAATCGGGACGGGGTGGTCTCCGGAATGACCTTTCGTATGCTTCA
>CAZAVC010000132.1:0-5983 GCA_964488265.1 uncultured Fimbriimonas sp. | reverse complement strand
GGAGGAATGGGTTGCAAAAAGGTGGACAGATGTTTACCATTTTGGTGCATACTTGAACGACTCGGGTGCTTGATCCAACATGAAAAAAGCGGCTCCACAAGAACGAATTTCAAGCGACGCCTCCGTTGAGGATAAGAAAAGAGCGTTGCAATTAGCCCTCGGCCAGGTCGAGAAGACCTTTGGAAAGGGCGCGGTCATGAAAATGGGCGATTCCGAGCGCGAAGCCATTGATGCGATCTCAACCGGGTCGCTTACTTTGGACGTTGCTCTTGGTATCGGAGGAATCCCCAAAGGACGGATCACGGAAATCTATGGTCCGGAATCGGGTGGAAAGACCACTCTGGCGTTGCACTGCGTGGCAGAAGCCCAGCGACGCGGCGAAATTGCACTTTACATTGACGCCGAGCACGCTTTAGACACGGAATACGCCCGAGTGCTGGGTGTAGACGTGGACAACATGTACCTTGCCCAGCCGAGCAGCGGTGAAGAAGCTCTGGAGATCGCGGACACGGTCATCAAGTCGGGTGCGGTTGGTATTGTGGTCATCGACTCGGTTGCCGCTCTTGTGCCTCGCGCCGAAATTGAGGGTGAGATGGGCGATAGCTTCGTAGGTATTCAAGCCAGAATGATGAGCCAAGCCCTTCGAAAGCTGGGCGGAACGCTCAGCAAGTCGAAGACGGCGGCCATCTTCATCAACCAGCTTCGAGAGAAGATTGGTGTGATGTACGGAAACCCGGAAACGACTCCCGGCGGTCGAGCCCTGAAGTTCTGGGCAAGCGTGCGGCTGGAGGTCCGAAAAGGCGACGCGATCAAAGCAGGTACCGAGCAGATTGGTGCGCGGACCAAGGTGAAGGTCGTGAAGAACAAGGTGGCCCCACCTTTCCGAACCGCCGAGTTCGACATGATCTTCGGCAAGGGAATCAATCGAGCGGGCGACGTTCTGGACCTCGCCACCGAGCGCGGCGTCATTGCTCGAGCGGGCACCTACTACAACTACGGTGACCTTCGATTGGGTCAGGGCCGAGACAACGCTCGCGGATACCTTGAGGCGAATCCTGAGGTGTTCAACGAGATCGATGGCAAGATTCGGGCGATGTTCCAAGCCGAGCGAGCCATTCAGCAGTTCACGCCAGAGGACGAAGAAGAAGAGCCAGAAGATCTGAAGCTGCTGTAAAGCAGCTTCAGGCTTCGGCAACGTTAGAGCGGCAGAGGGCCAACCCGAGAGACAAATGGATGCAATCTTCCAAAGCGCTCTTGAGTTGGCCCTTCGCCATTTGAAGGAACGCGACCTGACGGGTCAACAAGTGACCCAAAAGCTGGAGCGATCGGGTGTCGCGCCTAGCTTAGCCGCCGAGGTGGTCGAGTGGCTCCGGGCTCGGTCGTTTGTCTCGGAAGAGCGACTAACGGAGTCGCTCCTGACCAATTCTCGTTGGACGCGAGACAAAGGCGATGCGCTTTTGCGCGAAAAGCTTCAGCAGAAAGGCGTCCCCGACCCAGTGATCGATGGCGTGCTCGCCGAGGTCCCTTTTCTTCCCGAAGTGGAACGTGCCACCTCCCTGCTTCAAACCAAATTCCGCGGGGCGAGATCGCCCCGGAGAGTGGCGGGCTTCTTGCAACGCAAAGGTTTTCGGGAAGAAACCATTGAGCAGATCATAGAATCCGACTTCGTGGAGCGCCCAGATTCAGAAGAGCCGCAGTTCCCGGAAGAGTTCTAGGACGTTCCAGAGTTCCGAGCGGTCAAAATAGGAGGAGCTATTCGGCAATTCCCCTCTTTATGACCACCGATACGATTATTGTCGCGCTTTCCGGCGTGGGTTTCGGAATCCTGTTAGGGGGTCTTGGGGCATGGCTGATCACACGATCCAAGTTGGCAAGTGCGGAAAAGTCCGCCTCCGATAAGGCGCTCACCCTTGAGCGCGTGGAAGCAGAGCTCAAGGCGGAACGAGAAGGCTCCGAACGCTTCCGAAGCTATGTCGACCACCGTCGTGATGAAGAAGAAGGGCTGATCAACAAGCTCACCCAATCGCTCGATTCCCGCGAGCTGAAACTTCGGGAAGAACAAACCGATCTCGAGCGTCGCGCCAAGGAACTCGCCAAGCTGGAAGAGTCGATCCAGGTTCGCCTGCAAGAGGTAGCGGCGTTATCACCAGAAGAAGCCCAATCTAGAATTGTTGCCCAGGTCGAAACCGCTGCACAGGAAGAAGCGGCTCGCATGGTGGAATCCACCCTTGCGCGGGCTCAGAACGAGGCCCACAAGCGAGCCAAGCACGTGCTGGTGGGCGTGATGCAACGGTCGGCGGTGGAGTACGTGACCGAAGCGACCTCGGCCGTTGTGGAGCTACCCAGCGAGGACATGAAGGGTCGGATCATCGGGCGCGAGGGTCGCAATATTCGATCTTTTGAACTCGTTACCGGCGTGGACCTGGTGGTCGACGAAACCCCCGAAGCGGTGGTCATCTCCTCGTTCGACCCCATTCGCCGAGAAGTGGCTCGCCTCACCCTGATGAACATGATGCTGGATGGGCGCATTCATCCGGGTCGCATTGAGGAACTGCACGAGAAGGCTCAGCAAGAGGTTCACCGAATGGTGGTGGAAGCGGGCGAACGCGCGGCAACTCGTGCGGGAATCACCGACCTCAAGCCTGCCGTGATAGAGGCCCTTGGCCGTTTGCGATTCCGCACCAGCTTTGCGCAGAACGTGCTGGATCACTCGGTGGAGGTTGCCTCCCTTGCGTCGAACATCGCCGCTGAACTGAGTTTGAATGTCGCCGCCGCCAACCGGGCCGGACTTCTGCACGACATCGGCAAGGGACTCGGGGCCGAATACGAGGGTCCGCACGCTCTCACCGGAATGGAGTTCTTGCGACTCCATGGCGAAAAGGATCGAATTCTAAACGCGGTCGGCGCCCACCATTTCGACATTCAGCCGGAATCTCCGGAGGCGCAGCTGGTCATCATCGCCGACACGCTCAGCGCGGCAAGGCCGGGGGCGCGTCGCGAGAATCTGGACAACTACATCAAGCGACTCGCCGCTTTGGAAGCCATTGCCAACTCTTTTGAAGGGGTGGAGAAGTCTTTTGCGGTCCAAGCCGGGCGAGAAATTCGGCTCATTGTCACCCCGGACAAGGTGGACGATTTAGGCGCAAGAAAGATTGCTCGCGAGGTTGCAAAGCGCATCGAAGCCGATACGGAGCATCGGGGATCGGTGAAAGTCACCGTCATTCGTGAGTCGCGGTTTTCTGAAACTGCGAAAGAAACTCGTATTCCCACTTAACCGGCGCACGACAAACCTCGTACAATTGCGAGCAACGAAGTTGATCTCTTAACCCGAAGGATTCTTTTTCACCCTCACCGAAATGCAAACTCTCATCGCCGGAATGTTCGTTCTCCTCTGCAATGCAGAGGCGGTGGAAGCTGCCTACAGACCGTTCAAAGGCGACTACGTGGCCCCGGCAAGGCGCATTCGGCAGGGGGAAAAGGCTTATTCCCGTGAGGTCAACGCGTTCAAAGAGAAGGACGCCGAGAACCCGCCCGAGAAGGGGCAGATCGTTTTTATCGGCAGTTCCTCGTTCACCATTTGGAAGAACGTGAACGAATACTATCCGAACTACGGCATTCTCAATCGCGCGTTCGGAGGATCGACCCTGCTGCAAGTCATCGAGTACATCGACGACATCGTAACGCCGTACGAGCCGCGACAAGTGGTGATCTACTGCGGCGAGAACGATTTGGCAGGCAACCCTAAACTGGCGGCTTACGAAGTTTATGAGCGATTCTTGGTTCTCTTTAGGCGCATTCGGGCTCGACTCCCCGAAGTGCCGATCGCTTACGTTTCTATGAAGCCCAGCCCCAGCCGCTGGCACCTGCGATCCAAGTACATTGCGTGCAACAAGTGGATCGCCGACTACTGCTCTACACAGCCGAATGCCACCTACGTGGACATCTGGAACCCCATGCTGGACACCGAAGGTCACCCGAAACCGGAGATCTTTATGCAGGATCAGCTGCACATGAACGAGAACGGCTACAAGATTTGGGCGCCCATTTTGAAGGACGCCCTCGTTCCGAAACTCTAATTTTCAGGGTTGCCGCTTAGATGCGCTCGATCTTGTAGAAGACGTCGTAAGCGCCCTTGTCGTCGTTTTCCGATCCCTGCCGGATGGAGAACGTACCCACTCCGAGCGGACCCTGAGCTGTCGAAAGGGTCGCCGCGTTGGCTCGGTTCAGATAGATTCGGTTCAGAATCGCTCGGTACCCTGTGCCGGCGAGCCGAATCCGTGTGATTCTTGACCGCATTCGAAACGTTCGAATGCCGATGGCAACATCGCCGTCGCCCCTTCGCGTGGCAAATGTCAGATACTTGTCTAGAGCGCTCGTGCCGTTTTCTTCCGCACCCGCCCGAATGGCGATCCCTTCATACATTCTTCGATTGACCCAAGAACCCGTCGAGTCTCGCTCGAACACGGCCGGGACAATGATCGTGGCGGGCCCATCTTGTTGAAGCTGACCCTCCCAAATAACCTTCGGTAAATTGCCGTCCATGCCTCCGGGAGCCACTTGAATGGTTGCCGGATAAGAATCTCCGGTTCGAATGCCTCCTTTATCGCTGCGCGAACCGGCTTGGATCCACTGACCAGGATCTTGTCGATTCACGTCTCCGAAGAAGGCCGTTTCCAGCAGCGGGAGCGGCTTGGGATCGCCCTTGCCGCTATCAATGGCGCGATCGAAGAGGAGAACGATCTCATCACCCTTGCCATCACGTTCCAGCAGGTCGTCGGCGGTCTCTTTAAGGCACCGGAAGCCAAGGCAGGTGAGACGGTAGGATTCGACTTGCGTGAGGGTGCCCTCCATCATGGTTGCCGCCCCTAGCGGAAGCCGACCCGCCACCCGAACGTAGAAGCCAGAGCCTTCTGGGATGATGTCATCCTCCCAAGTGGCGATTCTCCAACCCGTACCGAACCAACTGACGGAGAACGGAGCTTCTATGGACGCATCGTTTTGCTGAAGATAGGTGGGTCCCACCGAAAGGAGAACTTCTCCTTGGCCGTTGGTGAATGGGAGATCCAGCCGAAATTCGTTGGGACTATCGATGCCGTTCTCCGCGCCGTCGTCAAACTTCCCTGCTTGGTACGCCTTGGTGTAAACCACGTGGAACGAGGCTCCAGCATCGAGCGGGGCTTGGTTGGCTTGGTACACCGCCCAATTCTTGCCATCGAACCAACTGGCGCACGGGTTGACGTTGTACACCGCCGAATCGGAATAAACCGGAGTAACGAACAGGCCGTACCCCTTTTGCTTCGGCAGCGCGAACTCCGTGATCGGCGACGTGTAGTTCCCTACTCCGTTAAAGCGGTGCTCGAAAGCGAACTTGTTGCGTTCGAAGACTTCCACCACAAACTTCTGCCCGTTCTTCATGGGCGATCTATCCTGGTTGAAGATGGTCCACTTGCCTGCGTTGTACCAAACGCCTATCGGCGCGGCGTCTTCTTTGGGTTGACCGTAGCGCGTGACGATAAGGATGCTTTGAGGCTTGCCATTGAGCGATGGGTGATCGAGCGTGGTCCAGTTATTGGACACGTTGAGCTTGTTTGCGGTGTGCAGATAGCCGGCAAGTTGCTTTGCCTCCACCGCTTCTTTCTGAGCATCTAGGCCAGGGTTGAGAATCTTGCCTCCTTGAGGGGCAAGTAAAAGCAAAGTAGCCGCAAGAACGGTATTCATACCGGAATTCTAACGGCTACGTTTTTTGGGCGCTACGGGATTTTGTTACGGATTGAGGCTAATGACATACTGCCGATAGAGATCGTCTGGTCGTTTGTAGCCCAACCGAAGCTCCTTTGGCTGAATCTTGTTCGGCAGATCGATCACCAGTCGGAAGGACATTTCTTCTCCCACCGGAATCTGACCATCGAACGGTTGATCGGTAGACATTCGCAAAATTCGATCTTGCACGCGCGGCTGCAGCAGATCGCCATCTTCCGTTTTG
>CAZAVC010000131.1:0-5995 GCA_964488265.1 uncultured Fimbriimonas sp. | reverse complement strand
CAAAGGACGCTGGGGCAGCCTTGGAAACGAGGAAGCCAAAGCCCTCGATGAGTTCGTAAAGGCAGGCGGGCACGTCATTGCCATTGGCTCAAGCTCCTCCGCCATCGCGGAAAGGCTGAGCCTGCCCGCAAAGAATGCGCTTGTGGAAGCGGACGAAAACGGTCGGATGCGACCGATCGCGAACACCAAGTTCTACATTCCGGGCTCGATTCTTCAAGTCAAGCTGAACCGAACCGACCTAACCAAGGGACTCGAAGAGAAGTTGGATGTCATGTTCGACTCCAGCCCGGCATTCTATGTGGCTGCCGATGCGCCCGTTTCCATCGTCGCAATGTTCGACACGGATAAGCCGTTACGATCCGGTTGGGCGTGGGGTCAAGATCGGCTCAAGGGACTCACCAGCATTGCGGATGTGAAGTGGGGCAAGGGCTCGGTTTTGGTCTGTGGACCGGAGATCAACTTCCGGGGCCAAACCCACGGTGCATTCAAGATCCTCTTCAATGCCCTTCTCAGGGCAATCAAGTAGAACGGGCAGGCAAGTAGAACGGGCAGGCGAGTAGAACCGCACCGGCCCTGCCGAACATGCGCTTAGGCGCGATGTTTGGTGGGGCGACTCGCCAAGTACCAGGTCAGCCAGAGAATGGTGATGATCAGCAGCGAAAGGGGAACCGCTTTTGGCACTTCCATGGAAGAGAGCGATCCCCAGTTCTTCGGCAGAAGAATCGGCGGCTTCTTCGAAATCGAATAAATCGTGAAGCCCACTGCAAGCCAGATCGTGCCGATGGAGAGCACTTTTGCTCGCATCGTCATGCTCTTGTTTTCCTGCCAGTCGCGCAGCTGAGCCCCCACAAATCGATTGTTCAGCAACCAGGTTTCAAGCTTTTCGCTAGAGTTCTGGAACGCCCAAAGTGCGATGATGAAGAAGACGAATCCGGGAAGGCCGGGCGTTACCAAGCCGATAAATCCCACCCCGACACAGAGAAGACCAAATCCCGCATAAAGGCCGCGTGCAATCAACGACCGTTGCTTGCGGGGAATGGGGCAGGTACCTGCAGAAGTGCTTCGAAGGTGAACGCTCGTGCCCTGATCCTGCGCTTCCATGACCATTTCCTACGCCTCGCATGGGCTTGGAAGAGCCCCTCTTTAGAATTGTTGCCGAGCGGACGTGTCACCCGGTAGGTCACCGATAAGGGAGGCAATTGATCGTCAGAAAGCGCAAATGTGTTCCGTATCGGGCCCAGAAACGGGTCTAAGGACTCATATTTGGTTCGTCTGCCAACCGATGTCTAACGGTGTACGCAGTTCTCGTTAGAGAATCAACGCAGAGGTAACTCAAATGGTAGCTATTGGCGACGTCTTTTCAATCGTTTCGATCTTTCTCGGTCTGGCCCTTTCCGCGTGGTCGCTCATCATCGCGATGGCGTTGTTGTTCCCCGGCCGCGTGAAGCGAGCCACCGACAGCCTGATGGAGACGCCCAAGAAGACGTTCTTCCGAGGAGTACTCATGCTCGTCCTGCTGGTGGTCAGTTTCTTCATGGTTGCCGGACCGAACGCTCTGGGCAAACTTGTCGGTCTGCCGCTTCTCTTGTTCTTGCTTACTGTCGCAACGTTTGGTGCGGGTGCGATCTCTCGAACAATCGGCATGCGCATTCAAGAAATGTCCTCTAAGCCGCTGAGTGACTACGAAGCCATACTCCGGGGCGCAGGTTTCATGGTTGTCGCCGGAATCCTTCCCATTCTTGGCTGGTTGGCTTTCGCACCGTTCGTGCTCATCACCGCGCTCGGCGCGGGAACGGTTGCTCTGAAGAACCCGCGAACCGTGCCGGTTGGAATGGTCGAATCCTCGCTCTAATCGCCCGTTGTGAAGTAGGTGGATGCTATGGAAGTCTCTCGTAGAAAAGTTCTTCAAACCGGTCTAGGTGTTGGAGCCGCCCTTGGACTAGGGAACGCCCTTGCGGGCTGCGGAGCGGTTACCGCAAGAATGGTCGCTCCCCGCCGCAAGGTGGAGCTCCCGGAACTCAAACGCTCGCCCGAGACTGCTTTTCTCGACCGGACCTCCTTTGGATCCACCGATGCCGACCTAAAGCGCTATCGCGAGGAAGGAAAAGAGGCGACCATCAAGCGATTGTTGGCTGCGAACGAGGAAGAGCCCATTGCTCTCACCGCGATGCTTCACAAGTTCGATGTACTGCGGATGGAGTCGGTCGAGCTTTTCGACCTTCCGAAAGCCCGGGTTGTCGACCAACTGCAAGCCGCAGCAATCGTTCGCGCCACCTACTCCGCCAACCAGCTCCAAGAGCGCATGGTGGACTTCTGGAGCAACCACTTCAACGTGTTTGCCCTAAAGGGAGATGGGGCGTTCTACAAAGGTCGCCAAGAGCAAGATAGCGTTCGAAAGCACGCGATGGGCAACTTCCGAGATCTACTAGCGAGCGTTTCTGAAAGCGTCTCGATGATCACTTACCTGGACTCGGACAGAAACGAGAAAGGAAAGCCGAACGAGAATTTCGCGCGTGAGATTCTGGAACTCCACACCTTGGGTGTCGACGGTGGCTACACCCAGAAGGACATTCAAGAGGTCGCTCGATGCTTTAGTGGCTGGATGGTGGAAACCCGCCACTTCCGACCCAAAGGCGAGTTTCGGTTCGAGATCGAAAAGCACGATCAGGGGACGAAGCTGGTCCTTGGGAAGAAGATCCCGGCAGGATACGGGCTGGAAGACGTTGTCGGAAAAACCGACGAACACCGCGATCACCCCGGTGGCGTGTACGACATCCTTGCCGCTCACCCCTCAACCGCCCGACATCTCGCCCGAAAGCTGGTCGCTTGGTTTGCAGGCGGTCGAGATGAGGCCCTGGAGCAAAGGGTCGCTACCGCCTACTCGGATTCCAAGGGCGACATTCGCTCCACCATTAGACCGATTCTAGAGAGCGATTTCCTGGTGGAAGGTCCGGCCCGAGTGCGGAGACCGTTCGAGTTCTTGGTTGCGTCCTTGCGACGAGCAAACGCTCAAACCGCTGGGGATGGTCCCCTTCAAGAGCATCTCCGATCAATGGGCCAAGCCATGTATGAGTGGCCGATGCCGGATGGATATCCCATTGATGCTCGATCATGGGCAGGATCGATGGTTCCCCGCTGGAAGTTTGCCCACGCGCTTGCTTCCGATGCAATTAAAGGAACGAACGTTCATCTTGCCGACCTCACTCTTCCAACCGATTTTCTCGATTCGGCTAAGCCCGAAGTTCGCTTGGCTGCCTACCTCTCAGCACCGGAGTTCCAATGGATCTAGATCGCATCTCTAAAGACCAGGTCTGCGAAGACTTTCATCAAGCAGAGGAAGCTCGCCGAGAGAGAACCGCTTCCTTCAGCAGTACGCGCCGCGGCCTGCTGGCGACGGCCTCGCTGGGACTCGTCTCCTGGATTGCCAACAAGTCGGCCCTTGCCCAAGTGAAAATCTCTGAGGAGAAGCAAAAGGGCGAGAAGAACGATCACACCCTCGTTGTGGTCTTCCTTCGTGGGGGCGCGGACGGCCTTAACATGGTGGTGCCTTATGAGGACGACCATTACCACCGTGCTCGCCCCAACCTCCGCATGTTCGGCCCGAAGGATAAAGGTGCCGCCGCTGCTCGAAAAGTGCTCAAGATTGACGATCGCTTTGGTTTCCACCCCGCCCTCGCGGACTTCCACAAGCTTTACGAAGACGGTCGATTAGGTCTTCTTCATGCGTGTGGATCGGGCGATGGTTCTCGTTCTCACTTCGAAGCAATGGCGACGATGGAACGCGGTCAGTGGAACCCCGCCGAACCCGTCGCGAGCGGCTGGCTGGGCAGATGGCTCACCGAAGATCGTGCGCTCGATAAGCCGAACCCTCTCCAAGCCGTCGCATGGGGAGACACCCTCCCAGACATGCTTCGAGGAGCCCCACAGGCGATCAGCATCGCTTCGATGGCCGAGTTCAAGCTTGACCTTCCCGACGACCTTCAGAAGGAACTTCGCAAGATGTACGGTCAGGGTTCCGACGAGATGAGCCTTGCCGGAAACACAACTTTCGAATTACTCGACCGCCTGGAGTCAATCGACTTTAACAAGGCTCAACCAGAGAACGGGGTGACCTATCCTGATACAGGGCTAGGTAAGGGACTCAAAGAGGTCGCCACGCTGATTCGGGCCGGTCTCGGACTGGAAGTCGCCTGTTTAGATCACGGCGTTTGGGACACCCACGTCGCGCAAGGGGCGGATATTGGGTGGCAGCCCCTGCTCATGACCGAGTTGTCACAAGCCATTGGCGCATTCACCAAAGACCTTGGGAAGAAACTCGACAACGTCACCGTCGTTGTGATGACCGAATTCGGTCGACGACTTGGTGAGAACAATGGACTCGGCACCGACCACGGTCGTGCCAGCGTCTTCTTTGCCATCGGCGGCAAGGTCAAAGGCGGCAAAGTTTACGGAACGTGGCCGGGTCTTGATCCTAAAAACCTCGATGAAGTTGGGGACATGAAGGTCACAAATGACTATCGAGTGGCTCTTGCCGAGATCCTTCAAAACGAGATGGGTGCCAAAAAAATGCCATTCAACAATCCGCAAGGCTCGTACGGTTTTTACCGGTCTTAAGTGGACTTACCACGTTATATAGCGACATAAACCGCACAAGACTGTGGAAATTCCGGTTTATGGGCAATCCAATTGGTTTTGCCTGTACGGTGGAAGGTAGGAGAACATATGAAACTACCTTTGATTACACTTTCCCGTTACGGGCTTGGGCTTTCGGCACTCACTCTTATTGCATGTTTTGGCGGCGGTAACGAACCCCAACAGGTGAGGGTGCCTTACCTTGGAGTTTATTCAGCCCTTACCGGTCCGGAAGTCTATATCCACGAGTCAGGAACAGCTCAAACAAGCGCCAATCTGTTCATGGCAACACAGTCTAAAACTGTTGCCGGAGATCGCCAACACGATTTAGACGATTCTATTGCGATCACGTACACGGTCACACAGCCCGGATCTACACTGGCTACTACCAGCATCGAGCTGAATCGTCTAACGTACGTAGATGTGCGCGACGGCATTCGAAGAATTCGAGTGGAGTTCGATGGCACCGTAGTGACGGCAGTTCTTGAAATTGCTCCTTAGGCGATAGACTGCTTGGACTAGGTTGCGAGAGTTTAGCCTGCATCTAACCTCAGTGAGTTCTCGATAACGATTCAAGAATTCCCTCCTAGAGGGGATTCTTAGCTTTTTTAAAAAGGCCCAACCGGAGACCCGGGTGATCTATCCCGATACTAGGCTGGCTAAGGGTCCAAAAAGAGGTCGCCACACCGATTCGGGCCGGACTCGGGCTGGAAGTCGCCTGTTTAGATCACGGCGTTTGGGACACCCACGTCGCAAAAGGGGCGGATATTGGATGGCAGCCTCTGCTTTATGACCGAGTTGGCGCAAGCGATTGGGGCATTCACCAAAGACTTGGGAAGAAATTCCCCCTCAACCAACCCTCAAGGCAGCTTTGGTCTGTGCGTCTAGAATGGAACCCCATAGGGCGAACCTTTGGCAAAAATATCGCAAAATTCTAACATCTGAGAGTGGCCGCCCCAATCGGAAGACCGGCGGGCTTATGGTGGGGGAGGGAGTTCTCCATGCTTAGAATTGAGAAACGAATTGCTCGCTTTGGACTTGCCATCTCGGTACTAACCTTGTTCGCCTGCTTAGGTGGCGAAGGGAGTTCGGAAATGGTGCAGGTCTCTTATCAAGGGGTGTACACCGCAACTACGGGTGCCGATGTTCACATTCACGAACAAGGCACTGCTCAAACCGATGCGAATCGGTTTTCAGTGACGCAAACAAAAAACCTCGTTGGGGATACCAAGTTTGACTTAAACAGCGCACCGTTCGAGATCACTTACGTGGTCACAAGGCCAGGCACAATTCTGGCAGCGACAACGATCAACGTGACTCGGACTGACTACTTGGACGTTCGAGATGGGCTCAAGCGCATCCG
>CAZAVC010000130.1:0-6028 GCA_964488265.1 uncultured Fimbriimonas sp. | reverse complement strand
CGGCGAAGATAGTTGGAGGGTAGCTTCCTGCAAAAATAGCTCAATGCCAGGTGGGAATTCCGCATGCGCTCCAAACTTCCCGTCGTCGTTATAGTGGGTCGCCCAAACGTGGGCAAAAGCACCTTGTTCAACCGTTTGGTTGGCAAGAGAATCGCCGTTGTTGAGGATACTCCCGGCGTTACCCGCGACCGTCTCTACGCCGAAATGGAGTGGCGTGGGCGCAAGTTCCAGGTTGTAGACACGGGCGGAATCCTCTTTGAAGAGTCCGATCCGCTTGCCGAGCAGATTCGGTTGCAGGCTCAGGTTGCCATCCAAGAAGCCACCGTCATCTTGTTCATGGGAGACGTCACCAGTGGCGTCACGCAGGACGACATGGACCTTGCGAATCTGTTGCGAGGCATCAAAACCCCGATCTTTGTGGTTGTCAACAAGGCAGACAACATGGCGCGAGAAGATTTTGCGCCGGAGTTTTACGGACTTGGAATCGGCGAAGTGTTCGCAATCTCCGGTCTTCACGGCCGAGGCGTTGCCGACGTTCTGGACGAAGTCGTTTTCAACCTCCCCGATCCCGCCGATCTGGAAACCACCGAGAAGGAAGAGATTCTTCTCGCCATTGTGGGAAGGCCGAACGTTGGGAAGTCCTCTATGATCAACGCCTTCACGGGTGAGCAACGGATGATCGTTTCGAACATCGCGGGCACCACTCGAGACGCGATCGACACGGAGCTTGAGCACCGTGGCGAGAAGTTTCGGCTGATCGACACCGCAGGTATTCGCCGAAAGGGCAAGATTCAAGGCTCCATCGAGTACTACATGGTCAACCGCGCCCAGAAGGCGATCGACCGAGCCACCTGCGCCATGGTCGTTATCGACGGTAGCGAAGGGCTTACGGACGGCGACAAGCGGGTTGCGAAGCTCGCCCACGATGCAGGCAAGGCTTGTGTTCTTTGCGTGAACAAATGGGACACCAAAGAGCCGCCCGATGGTCAGCCGAAGAAGAACTCGCTGATCAAGAAAGACTTCATCAAGACCATTCGCGATCAGCTTCCAGAGCTGGCATACGCTCCGATCGTGTTCACTAGCGCCATCGAAAGCGCAGGGCTCGCGCCTGCCCTAGATATGGTTCTTTCCGCCGTCGAGAGCTACTACTTCCGCATCTCCACGGGTGCCCTCAACCGCCTCGTTCAAGAAGCGTGCTTCGAGAGGCCGTACACCTCCAAGGGTCGCTTCCTTAAGATTTACTATTCGACCCAGGTTGCGACTTCCCCTCCGACCTTTGTGCTGTTCTGCAATGATCCGGACATCATGCACTTCAGCTACGAGCGGTACCTGTTGAACAAGATTCGGAAGGAGTATCCGCTAGAGGGCACTCCGATTCGGTTGTTCACACGGTCGAGCCACAAAGACAAAGACGGTAAAGACGGCAAGTCTGGAAAGTCTGGCAAGTAACTTCTACCAGGCAGTTTGTGGACCATCGGTCGGGACCGAATCAGGGTGCTAACATTCACCTATGATTCTCACCTCGACCGTAGCCCTCGCGGTCCTAGGAACCACCATGCCGCAGATCCCCGGTCCCGACCCTCGAATCCCCCTCGAACCCGTTCCTCACAAGCGGCAATTGGCGTGGCACGAGATGGAGTACTACGCCTTTGTCCACTTTGGGCCGAACACGTTCACGGGCAAGGAATGGGGCGACGGCAAAGAGAATCCCAACGTTTACGATCCCACCCAACTCGACCCAAAGCAGTGGGCGAGAGTGTTTAAGCAAGCAGGGATGAAGGGGGTGATCATCACCGCCAAGCACCACGACGGCTTCTGCCTTTGGCCGAGCAAACAAAGCAACCACACCGTCGCGAACTCCAAGAACCCCACCGACGTTCTCAAAGCCCTCAGCGAGGCGTGCAAGGCAGAAGGACTCAAGTTCGGCGTCTACGTTTCACCTTGGGATAGAAACCACCCGCTGTACGGCACTCCGGAATACAACGCCGCCTACGTGGAGACACTCAAAGAGGTCTTGGGCAACTACGGACCCGTTTTCGAGATGTGGTTCGATGGCGCCAACGGCGAGGGTCCGAACGGCAAGAAGCAGGTTTACGACTGGGCGGCCTTTCACGAGACGGTGCGTAAGTTCCAACCCAACGCGGTGATGTTCAGCGACGCCGGACCGGACATTCGATGGGTGGGGAACGAGGCGGGGATCGCCTCCGACCCGCACTGGGGCAATCTCAACCGTAATCGCTACGTACCCGGGACCCCGTTGTACAAAGAGCTTGGCGAAGGCCAGCGAGAAGGCAATTTCTATGTCCCAGCCGAGTGCGATGTTTCCATTCGGCCAGGCTGGTTCTACCGATCCTCGGAAGACGCCAAGGTAAAGACTCCTGCCGAACTTGAGGAGCTTTACTACGCCAGCGTGGGCCGTGGATCGAACTTACTGCTCAACGTTCCGCCTGATCCTCGCGGGCTCATCGCCGATCCCGACATCAAATCGCTTATGGGGCTAAAGGAGATTCTGGACAAAACCTTTAAGCGCAACCTTGCCAAAGAAGCGAAGGTCGAAGCCGTTGGAACTCTGGAAGATGTTAAGGAGAAGCCGCTTTCCAACCCGAAGTCTGTGATCGATGGAAAGCAAGGCAGCTACTGGATTGCCAAAGACACCGTTCGCGGAGAACTAATTCTGAAGTTCCCCACCCCCGTGCTTGCGGATGTCTTGGAGATTCGCGAACACCTGCCGTTGGGTCAACGGGTGGCGGCGTTTA
This sequence comes from uncultured Fimbriimonas sp., assembly GCA_964488265.1. Classification (GTDB taxonomy): domain Bacteria; phylum Armatimonadota; class Fimbriimonadia; order Fimbriimonadales; family Fimbriimonadaceae; genus Fimbriimonas. Next base: position 3,272 of record CAZAVC010000130.1, on the reverse strand, counting down.
GAGTGCAGGTGAACCCGTCCTCTGCTGCAGGCGAGGAATCGCTGACCATCGAGGGCAAGACGATTGGGAATCGCCGGTTGCTCCGGTTTGAACCGCGTCGAGTTTCCGAGATTCGAATTGCGTTTATCGATGGTCGCGGAGCCCCCGCTATCTCGGAGGTCGGCCTTTACGCCTCTCCGCGAACGCTTGGGAATTAGAGGTCCTTCTCAATCCCTCACATGCGGATTCCGTTTCTGAACGACGGGGGAATTCTTGCGTAACTCTACACCCGTTTTATCGATGCGGTTTTCCCGGCTTGCGCTCAGTATCCAGCTTCGCTCCAAATCGGTTTTGGCAACCGCCGCTCTTTCAAGCTTGTACGCCTCAAACGTCTCTTCATCCGCATTGTTGTACTTTTCAAGAAACTCCAAGAACAGCCATCCCGGCACAAGTCGAGATGCACTCTCGTAGGCCGAATGATATGCAACTTTTCTTTCGCTAGTAGTGAGGAATGGATAGAAGTGTCTATCCGCAAGTATCATCGCCGAAGCCGCTACTCGAAGACGGTCAGGAGTGAATTCCCATTCTTGCAAGGTTGGATCAGGGTCAAAGACAATACAAAAAGGTATCGGTTCCTTCAATAATTCACCGCTTGGATTAAAGTTCCTCAACCCCCAGTAATACATCTCCTTCGCTAGGTCTGGCCTTCCTTGTTCCGCCGCACAGAGGGCATAATCCAATGCGACATGCAGAGAATATGCGCCGTTGACTTGCCAGTCCTTTGCATTCTCGTCCCAATAAACGGCTTCTGCATACGCAATAAGAGCCCCTTTCCCATCGCCTGACTTTTGAAGCGATTTGGCTAACCCGTAAGCCGAACCTCGAACAGTGCCCTTAAGAGACCGCTGAATCGCCAAAGCTGCTCGAAAACTCTGAATCGCCGAGGCAATTTCATCTCGCTGGTAGGCTGCCTCGCCCTCCCAAGTCAAGCGGACGCTTTCTTTAAGACTCGCGACTACTGCTGGGTCGGTCGAGAAATACTGACGCTCTTGCGCATCCGCAGATGCCGTGACCACAAAGAGCATCCCAATTGAGACGAGCGTCGATACAGCTTTCATAAAGTCGCCATCCAGAGAAAATGACGATCTCACAAAACAAGAGTTACTTTTTTCGCAACTCTCTTAACTTCGTAGCCTTTCCAAACAGCGGAGTTCGCATCGGAACGGCGCTGATCGACATAAAATGAGGGCATGACCGCCGCCGTTCTTGCGATTGCGATGTTGCCCTCGCTGCCGAATGCCGCCCTTAGAAGCCCTTCCCCGACAAAGGCCGAAGCGAACCCCACGATCGCCGGCCAGATCTTTGACCCGCTGAAAGAGACCCCCGCCGGGAAGGATTTGCGGATGCAATGGTGGCGAGAGGCGCGGTTTGGAATGTTCATTCACTGGGGGCTGTACTCCATTCCTGCCGGGGAGTGGAAAGGCAAAAATTACCCCGGCGCCGCCGAGTGGTTGATGTCCTCGGCTCAGATTCCGGTAGCGGATTACGAGCCGTTGCAACAGCAGTTCAACCCGGTGAAGTTCAACGCCAAAGATTGGGTTCGAATCGCCAAAGGCGCGGGGATGAAGTACATCGTCATCACCAGCAAGCACCACGACGGCTTCGCGCTTTGGCCGAGCAAGTTCGGCACCTGGAACGTGGGCAACAGCCCATTCAAGCGAGACCCGCTGAAGGAGTTGGCGGAAGCTTGTCGCGCGGAAGGCATCAAGTTCTGCCTGTACCACTCCATCTTGGATTGGCACCATCCGGATTTCTTGCCCCGTGAAGGGTGGGACAAGCGACCAACCACTGGCGCCGACTTCAACCGATACCTTGCCGTGTTTAGGGGTCAGTTAGATGAGATCATGCAGAACTACGACCCGGCGGTACTGTGGTTCGACGGTGAATGGAAGGGGTGGAGCCACGAACTTGGACTCCAGACCTATCGCGACCTGCGTCGCAAAAAGCCGAGCCTGATCATCAACAACCGGGTGGACGTGGGTCGAGCGGGCATGAGCGGATCGACGGCGGAGGGTCATGTTGGCGATTTCGGCACTCCCGAGCAAGAGATTCCCGCCAACGGCTTTGCCTACGACTGGGAAAGCTGCATGACCATGAACGGTTCTTGGGGCTACCACAAGAACGATACGAACTGGAAATCCTCTCGAACCCTCATCGAGAACCTAGTGGATTGCGCGTCTAAGGGCGGCAACTATTTGCTGAACGTGGGTCCGACCGAGCTCGGCGAGATTCCGGCGGCGTCGGTGGAGCGTCTTGCCGAGGTGGGCAAGTGGATGCAGCGCAACGGTGAGGCGATCTACGGCACGGTTGCGGGTCCTTTCAAGCGCCCCATGCCCTGGGGCAAGGTGACTCGCAAGGGCAGAACGCTGTTCGCGGTGGTCTTCGATGAGAAGGCGGATCGGATCGAGTTGCCCGGTTTGAAATCGAAGGTGAACACGGCTAACTACCTTCGCGAGCGAGCGCTTCTGCTCACGGAACCCACCGAGCGAGGTCTTGCCGTCGACCTTCGTCGAACCGGCGAGCCGGGCGAGATTCGGGTGGTTCAGATCAACTTGGCGGAAGACCCGGTGGTGGAGGATCTGCCGATCGGTCAGGACGCCAACGGTCATGTGCTGCTCTATTCCGGCGAGGCGAAGACCACGGGCAACACCCGGTTTGAGGCGGATAAGAAGTGCCTCGGCTTTTGGACCGACCTTGCTTCTTCCGCCACTTGGGAGTTCTCGGTGAAGAAGGGAGGGTCTTTTGCGGTGGAGGTCGAGTATGCGTGCGAGGAGGATTCTTCGGGCGCGACGATCGGGCTGAGCATCGCGGGCAAGGCGTTGGAGTTCGAGGCGAAATCGACGGGGGGTTGGTCTTCGTTCAAGAAGGTGACCCTGGGGCCGATCGAGATCGATTCGGATACGAAGGCGACTGCGATGGTCGTGGCGAAATCGAAGCCGAAGTACGCGGCGATGAATCTACGGTCGGTGCGGCTGGTGAAGTCGCCGTAAAGTCGCCACTCTGGGAGAGAATGCGTCTGATCGGTCCTCCGGACCCGATACCCAAAGATTGATCGGGAACATCCGAGCGATGATCTTGTAAGGAGGACCGATGAAATTCCCCTCTAAGGAGGGGTGCCCCAACGGGGCGGGGTGGTTTCCGGAACCTCTTACCCCGATTTAAATGGTCGTCGTAGTCTCCTTCTCAAGATGTGCAGGTAACCAATCCTGCCGACCACCCCGTCGCTACGCGCC
>CAZAVC010000129.1:0-6038 GCA_964488265.1 uncultured Fimbriimonas sp. | reverse complement strand
CCAGCGCACGCCTTTCCGCCAAGTGCTTGTCACCCGTACCGAGCGATTTTCGAAAGGTTTGCATGCATGGGTGGCTCACTTAGTACCGCCAACTAATCATAACCAGACCATCTCTGGAACGGCTTTCTACTTGAACGGAAAGGAAGTGAAAGTGGAAACCGCTCCCACCCTAGAAGGGAATTCCACCGTGGGGTACTTCCGCGTAGACTCCGACGAGCCCGTTGAAATTCTGTTTGCTTGCCGGGCTGTTCTCTCGAAATCTCGACTTATTCCAGGAAGTACCGCGGTTGAACCGTTAACCGAGGCCGAGAAGAAAGAAGCTCTCGTTTCGCGATATCCGGAGATTTACGACACGAAAGAGTTCCGCAAGATGCAGGACGCCGAAGAGCTTTATCGCTTTGATGGCGAGAGTAAGGTCGGGTTTATTCGCCGCATGGCCGACTGGTTCGATTCCCGAATGACCTACCTCACGCACCAACCTAAAAACGATGCGTTTGGAATCATCACGGGCGGAGGAGGGCAATGCAACCAACTCAACGCTGCTTTTACTACCATCATGCGAGCGAACGGAATCCCCGCTCGTTGCTATCCGGGCTATCTTGGCAACACGCATGCATCGGATGTGACGGGCCACATGAACAGCGAGGTTTGGCTGGAAGGGATCGGTTGGGTATCTACCGATGCAGTCCGCCTTGCAAAAAACCCCAAGGGCAAAGAAACCCTTGGGATTCAAGACGACCCCATTCTGATGCTAGGAGTCGGTGCGCTCACCACCTGGAAAGCGCCTAGCGGACAGGTAACAGGCGGATTCAACTGGCGACACTTTGGTATTTGTGCCGACAAATCTGCTCCCGCCAAGCTCACCTACTCTCAGAACAAAACAGTGGTAGAACGGGAGCTGAAACCTCAGCGCATGAGGTGAGTTCGAGCTTCGAGATAACGCAAAGAAGACTCGAGAGCATCGAACGGATCGCGACCGAACGTATCGTCTTGCTCGACAATGAAGTCAGTTGTCCCGGCGTCTCGGAGAGCGGGAAGAATGGTTTCCCATTCAATGTTTCCCTCCCCGACGGCGCCGAATCGAACCTCCCAGTTCACGGACTCTTTGTCCTTGAGGTGAACCATATCGAGTCGCCCTTTGAGTCGTTCGATAAGGGGCAGAATCTGCACGCCGGCGTGGATGGCCCAGTAGGTATCCAGCTCAATCTGCATGGCTTTCGGGGTTTCGTCGATGAGGACATCGATTCCTCGCTCCCCATCATACTTTTGCCATTCGAAAGCATGGTTGTGATAGGCAAACCGAATTCCTGCCGCGCTGAGCGCCTCCACTACCGCAAAACTTTCGCTTGCCAGCGCCTTGTATCCCGCCAGGCCCATCTGTCTATGCTCATGGCTGGGAACGGCGATTGCGGTGTACGTGCAGCCGAGCGCCTGATGATAGGCAATCTCCCGGTTGATGTCGCTGACAAAGGATTCCCAGGGTCGGTGCGTAGCGTTCGCAACAAGGCCGTACTTATCAAGAAGGTCTTTGGCTCGTTTGCCGTTCTCTACTAGATCGCCTTGATCCACGCAGGCGACAGCAGAAAGTTGAACCGCCTCGTATCCAATATCCTTGAGCTTCTGAAGGGTTGTTTCAAAATCTTCGAACGTCTTGCAATAGTCGCGAAGGGTGTAAAGTTGTGCCGAGATCGTCATTTCGATTCATCTCCTAGTTGCTCAAGCAACCGGTAAAGGGCTTCGACAGCGGTCTTGAAGTGATCTTTCCCGCTGAATCCATGATTCGCTGCCGCCAGTTGCAGGTGAGGTTCTAGCGTCAATGGTCCGGACCAACCTTCCGCAAGCAGGAATTGGAAGGTCTCTAGCATTTGTCCATCCCCGGAACCCGCTGGGACCACGCGATGCTCCGCTTCGATGGCATCTTTGATGTGGATGGTGTGCAGGTGTGGAAGGAGCCAGGGGAACCAGTCGTTCATGGGTCGGAAACCAATGTGGACAGTGTTCGCAAAGTCGAAAGCGGCTCGGAAATGGGGCCCGCCGAGCTTCTCAAAAAGGATCTTCGCTTTCTCAGGATAGGCGCCATAGTAGCGAGCATCGTTCTCGTGAAGAAGAATGATCCCTTCCTTGACAGCCAAGTCGACCATCGGCGCCATCCAATCGTAAGCAATTCGATCGTCATCGGTTTCCGGGGAAAAAAGGCGAATCTTGTCGGTTCCGATGCGCTTCGCGATCTCGACCGCTCGGACGAGCTTTGCGAGTTCGTCACCTGCCTGAGTTTCGGTAGCGACTACCTTGTTGATCGGGCTTCCCACACACTGAAAATAAACGCCCGCCCCAGACGCCTTTCCGACCAAAACCTCCAATTCCTCATCAGAGAGCGCCATGACGTTTTTGCCGAACGCAGTGCGCAGGTCGAGACCGGTCACACCGTATTGGTTGAGTTCCGATAGCTGCTCATCAAAGTCGCCGCTGATCTCATCCGCAAATGCGCTGATCGGACCGAACGGAAGCTTTGGCAGGATAGTTTCAAAATGCACGCTCATGATGTTCTTAACCCTTCACCGTTTCTAGAATCAAACCTTCTTGTACCAGCGGCCTCATGAACCGAGTGTAGCCCTTTGCTCGCGCGTAGGCTTCTAGGGCAGCGATATCGTCATGGAAGGCAATAACGGTGCCACCCATCCCAGCCCCGGCGAGTTTTGCCGCCTTCGCTCCGCCCTCCAGGCAAACGCTTACCAACTCATCGATCGCCTCTCCCGATCCACCCATCGCTTGGATATCCACGAAGTTCCAGGTCATGGCCTCTGCGATGAGTTCATCGGTAAGGGTGTCATTTTGAAGAGCGTTGTAGACGGCATGCGCCTGGGTTGCGGCTCGCAGAACGCGCAACCGCACATCTTGATCTCCGTTCAGCCATCTCTCGGCTATTGGACCGTGAACACTTCCGCTAAGCCTTTGAACACCCGTGGTGATCAGCAAGAATTGGTCGCCCAGGTGAGCGTCTTTCACCTGCCCAACCGGACCGGGTTCCACGGGGTGCTTCCCAGCGAAGTCCAAGAATCGTGCCCCGCCATGAACTACCATGTAAGCGTCCTGGTACCCGCAAACGATCCCCGCTTCATTCCGTTCAATATCGCGAACCAACTCGGATATCGCAACCGGATCTTCGAGCCTGTTCGACTCCCCTCGCAAAACAAGTAAGCAAGCCACGATCGCAGCTAGCAGGGCGGTCGAGCCCGCCAGTCCGCTCGACCTAGGTACGTCGGTCTCATAACTCACTTCGTAGCAGCCGTCTACCGGAAGTCGATTAAAAGCCGCTTGAAGCAACCGGAGGTCGTCTGGCAACGCCCAGCCGTTGAACCTTTGATCCTCGCAATCGGTTCCATTGGGCTCAATTCGCCGCATGGAGCAACGATTACGCGCCGAGACGGAGCAAGAGATCACAGCCCCACCGTAGATGTCGCTCGGATTCCCGATGATTCCGCACCGCCCTGGAGCCGATGCCACTACTTCCTTCACGTTCATCGTTCTGATTCTCCTTCAAAAAGCGCCTTCGCTTGTCGATACCCGTCTGGGTTGCCGCAATCCAATCGCTTGGTCTCGGGATCGAGCTTTACTCCCTCGGCCGTCATGCCCATTTCGATGGCCGATTGGATGAAGGGGGTGACGGCTAATTCGCCAGATTCTTCCGATCGAGCAATTACTTGCTCGCACAAATAGTCTAAAAATCTTGAAGAGAAGACATATCGCGCGCTCACCGCCCAGGTGCTCGGAGCATCTTCCACCGATGGTTTCTCGACAATTCGTGTGATGGAATCGTCGGATAGCTCCACAATGCCGTATCGACTCACCTTCTCCAGCGGAACTTCTTCGAGAGCAATCACGATATCGGCCTGACTCTTTACGAGCGCCTTGATTGGGTCTGACGGATAGAAAACCGTATCGGGTAGAAGAACCGCCGTACGCTCGGTGGGAATGGGTCGGTCGCCGACGAACGGGCTCACGATCGCCGGAGCCAATCCCTCATGCTCCATTTGGGGAATCCATGAGTATCCACCGGGGACGGGTCCTTTCGACTCTCTCCAGACAACGACGGTCGACTCACAGCACGGCTGAACCGCGTGAATGACGTGCTCCAACACGCTCACCCCGCGCAGGGTAAGCGCCTCTTTTGGAGAGCCGCCCGTCACGCTTTGCATGCGGGTGCCTCTTCCGGCGGCGGGGAGAACGGCGATCATCCGTCTTTCACCTTAGCACCAAGCCGGTTCTGTGTGATGCTTCGATGCATCTAATCGCCTTTCCCACTAATCGCCCTTCCCACTAGTCGCCCTTCTTTAGGGGAACCGACTTTTGAATGGCCTGGGTGAGGGCTTTCACGTATAGATCTTGTCCCTCCTTCGAGGCGATGAACGCATCGTCTTTGGAGTTGGTGAGATCCACCATTTCCACCAGCACAACGGCGACCTCACTGAAAATGGACCCGGTAAGTGCGCCTTGCCTAGAACCGATGAGGGTCTTTTCATCCCCTTTAAGACCGTTATCTCGGAGCTTTCCCCTAAGTGCTCGACCCAGTTCTTTGTGGAAAATCGGTGCGATTTTCGCGGTCTTGTCGATCACCTCTCGACTCGGCCCGGTTCGACCCTGAGCCGTACCCTGCTTGCTCGGCCAGTACACCGCGAATCCCGTAGAGCCAGCACCGTCGCAGTGCAACCTCACCATGAGATCCGCTTTTGCCTCGTTAGCAATCTCCGCCCTGCGGCGATTCTTCACCAATTCTTCTTGCTTAGATTTGGTGACCACTACCTTGTAGCCAAGTTCCTCTAGCTCCTTGGCAACGCGGGAACCGATCAACCAAACCGCTTCGATCTCGCTGATCTTCTTGCCCGAGGAACCTCGTCCAATCTCCGAAGGGTGACCAGGATCGATGCAGATCGTCTGTCCGAACGCTAGGGTCGGGAAGATTGCCAGAACGGCAAGAACGGCTTTACTGCTCAAACTCGGTCTCCAAAACAAGCCCTTGCAGCACGGGCCAAACGCTTTGAAGGTCGGAAATAAGCGGTGATTGCGCGCGTGCAATCTGAACTTGCTCCATGTCGCACTCCACAACAAGCATCGCTTCTTTGCCGATCGGCGCTCGCCCCAGGACCCTTCCAAATGGGTCGGTCACCATAGAACCACCGACAAAGCCTTTCCCGCCTTCAAAACCGACCAACTGGGTGAGAATGCAGAAAATGCCATGCTCTTCCGAGATCGCCCGAACGAGTCGTTCGTAGCGATCCGCGTTGTCCACCGTTTCGCCCCGAAAGCCTCTCGCCGGCGAGGCAGAAGGGACGAGACAAATCAGTGCTCCGCTAACCGCAACCAGCGTTGGAAGAACGCTATGCCAGACATCTTCACAGATCAGCATGCCCGCCTTGCCGAATGGGGTCTCGACCAGGCCAAGTTTGTTGCCACGAGAAACAAAGCGCTCTTCGTCGAAGACGCCATAGGTCGGCAGGAAGAATTTTCGATAGTTGGAAATGAGCGCAGCCTTGCCGCCACTAATAGCAATGTAAGCGCATGAGTTGTACAGATTCCCGTGAGCCGCTTCGTAATACCCAATCGATACATGACAATCGATGGATTTGCCCGCGAGTCGGGTCTCCAGTTCAAGCGCTAGTTGCGAACCGCTCAGCGCCAGTTCCACCACACCCCCTTCTAGAAAGTAGCCGGTAGGGGCGGTCTCTGGGAAGGTCACCAACTGGGCACCTTGCTGACAGGCCTGATCGATGGCTTCCGCAATTCGATCTAGGTTGGCCGCAAGTTGTCCCTTGTTTGGGGCAAATTGCACAACAGCGACCTTAAACTTCACACTCAAAGTCTACTCAGCAAGACCCGCGATGGTTCACCCGGTTGGCACCTATTCGTCCGAGTCTTGGTATTCCTCACCGGAATCGTTTGCACCCGAGACAAGCGGACCAATTTTGGAAAGCCGACCACGATCGGAGGTTGGAATGATCGACCAGAACCCCTCTTTGGCCTTGGCATGGAACCCGAGCGCG
>CAZAVC010000128.1:0-6054 GCA_964488265.1 uncultured Fimbriimonas sp. | reverse complement strand
ATGCCTCGTCGGGCAAACTCGGCTCGGGCGATGCGCTGTCCGCGGAAATCGTTTTGATCAACCATGACACCGATTTCGTTCCGCAGAGTTTGCGAATGATGCCTAGTAACGCACCCAGCCGGTAATCAAAACCGACGGAACTACCGGCTAATAAAAAAACGTGGTCGGAAGATTCCGACCACGTTTCAGCTTCAAGGGGACCGACTTAGATGTCGTCGCCGGCGTGTTGCAGTGATTCGCTGAGCGAGCCTTGCTTGGCCTTATAGACCGCGAATGCGAGCAGCGCAACCGAAAGCAAGGTGACTCCAACGCTTGCCGCGATCGGCATTGGCTGAATAACCACTCCTGCCAACAGCAGACCTACAAGGTTCATGACCTTGATCAGCGGGTTCAGCGCCGGACCTGCGGTGTCCTTGAACGGATCGCCAACCGTGTCACAGACAACCGAAGCCTTGTGAGCCTCGGTGCCCTTGCCGCCAAACATGCCATCTTCAATGACCTTCTTGGCGTTGTCCCACATGCCGCCCGAGTTGGACAGCAGAACCGCCATGAGTTGACCACTGGCGATGGCTCCGGCAAGGAATCCGCCAAGCGCTTGCGCTCCGGCTAGGTTGTAGTATCCGTTTCCAATTGCTACCGGGGCCTTGCCGATCGAGAAGCCGAAGGCAACAGCGATGGGCAGACAGATCGCAAGGATTCCTGGGCCAAGGAGCTCCTTCTGGGCCGCCTTGGTAACAATAGCCACACAAGCGCCGTAGTCCGGCTCCTCGGTTCCCTCGAGAATGCCCGGCTTGGCTCGGAATTGGCGTCGAACCTCTTGAATAAGGTCGAACGCCGACCGACCAACCGCGTTGATCGCAAAGGCCGAGAACAGGAACGGTGCCGCCGCGCCGATCAAGAGACCAAGGAAGATCTCCGGAACGTCTAGGCGCAAGCCGAACGACTCCAACTTTGCCGATTCGATGAACGAGTGGAACAGGGCGACCGAGGCAACAACCGCCGTGGCGATCGCAAAGCCCTTGGTAAGAGCCTTGGTGGTGTTTCCTGCTGCGTCCAAGCGTTGCAGAGAGGTCGCGCCGTACTCGTTCTCCTTGCCTTCGCCGCTCATCTCGTAAACGCCTTGAGCGTTGTCGGAGATCGGTCCAAAGGTGTCCATCGCAAGGATGTAGCCCGTGGTTGTAAGAAGGCCAAGACCGACCAGCGCCACTCCGTAGAAGCCCAGAATCTGCGATCCAAAGACCGCAGCGGGGAACAGGTAGAGCGGCAGGAGAAGGCCACCAACGATGGCGAGCGTCATGAATACGCTAGACTCGGCGCCGTACGCAAAGCCTTGGATGATCATTGGCGCCGGACCTGCGGTCGCAACACCGGCTACCTCTTGGACAGGCTTCTTGGTTGCTGACACGTAGTAGTTGGTCAGCATCTCAATGACGATGGCAAGCACGATGCCGAACGAGACCGCACAGCCGAATGCCCACCAAGGCACCGTCTGTGTGCGGAAGGTCGCGATACCCATGTTCAGCGGTTGAGGTCCGGCCGTTGCGGACGGATCTTTCTGTCGATCCTCCGCGTACTTCTTCATTTCTGAAGGTTCGGCTCGGAAGAACTGCTTGGTAGCGATGAACTGGCTGACATCGGGCAACCGATGGGGTCGGCTAAGGACGTTGGCCTTGTCCACTCCGGGCTCGAGGCTTCGATCCTCGATGGCCATCATGAACATATCCTCCTTCCGGTTGTAGAAGAATTCCACACGAGCCTCGGCCAGTTTGGTGGCCTTGAACTCTCCGCCTACGTTCTTGGCGTTTTCCGTGACTCGCTTCAGCTGCTCGTCAAGGACCTTCGCAGAAATTGGGCCGACCCAAACCTTTTGGCTCTCGGCTCGGGCAGGAGAGATCTCTTTGCCCTTCGGATCCTTCTGCGCAGGAATCTTGGTGTCGACTTGGAATCGAACGACCACATACTTGTCGGCGCCCGTGGTGAAGTACCGATCCTTCATCGACACAAACTCGGTTGCACCACCGCCCATCTCATCGCTCTTGGCAGTTGCGTAAGAGAGGGCAGGAATCGAATTGGCGTCGACGTCGCTCGGAAGGACGACTTCGTAATCCTTGATGGCTTCCGGTGCCTTGAATCGGGAGAAATCGAGTCCAATCATCTCTCGAATTTCGCTTTCGAGAGCGTTCTCTGCACCCGGTTGACTCATGTCTTCCGGTTCCATTCGCAGAGTCTTGAACTTCTGATCCTCTCGAATCTCCTTTGGAGTGATCTCGAAAGGCTTCTTATTCAGGGCGTTCGCTTGGCGATCACGAATCTCACGAATCGCTTGAGCCTCGTCGTAGCTGTACTTGGTAAGAGGGACGACCTCATAGCTCTTGACGTTGTTCATCATCAAGAACGCAAGAACAAACGAGCCCGCCGCGGCGAGTGCCGCACCTACTCGGAATCCACCGAGGATCGGCTTGAGCGGATCGCTCTCTAGATCGTCGCTACCTTTCACGATGACCATGCCAACGATCGATGCCATGAGACCCGTGGCGGCGACCATCAGAGCGAAGAGAATGAGCTTCGGCCAGGTGTTCGAGTCGAATACGGAAGCGGTTGCCGCTCCAAGAACGATGGACGCAACAAGGGTGACTTCGAAGGACTCAAAGACGTCTGCCGCCATGCCTGCACAGTCTCCGACGTTGTCGCCAACGTTGTCCGCGATTACGGCGGGGTTTCGGGGATCGTCTTCAGGGATGCCTGCTTCGACCTTACCGACAAGGTCGGCTCCAACGTCGGCAGCCTTGGTGTAAATGCCACCGCCAACCCGCATAAAGAGTGCAGAGAGGGAAGCGCCAAATCCGAATCCGACGAGAAGGGTGGTTGCCTTCGCTGCGCCAAAAATGAGAATGCCCGTGGATCCAATAAGACCAATGCCGACCGTAATGAGACCGGAAACGGCACCCGCCTTGAATGCGCACTCCAGAGCGGCTCGGTTACTCGTAAGGGCCGCCGTTGCCACACGCATGTTGCTTCGGACTGCAATGAGCATTCCCAAGCTTCCAGAAACATACGAAGCGAGAACACCCAGGACAAAGCAAACCGCGACTCCAATGGCGACTTCGGTTCCTTGCTGCTTGTACAGCGCAAACAGACCGATGGCGAGTACTCCGATGAAGAGCGCCATCATTCGGATCTGTTGAACCAAGTAAGCCCGGGCTCCGTCTTCGATGAATCGGCCAATTCGGCGCATTTTGTCGCCGACGGGCATCTTCTGAATCTGCTTGACCAACACGCCGCTGAACGCAATGGCAATGAATCCAAAGATCAGGGCGATATAGAGCCAAAACTGGTCCGCTTTGGGAATTCGGAGGACAACATTGTCCCCTTCCGCAGCGTGCGCAAAGAGAGAAAGGGAGGCGGCTAAAGCAGTGGTTAGAGCTTTTAGACCGGCTCTCGACGTTGAGAGACTAAGCCCCTGGTTCCTAGAACCTTGCTGGGATAAGTCGGCAAATGCGGCGCCCGAGGCACGCCGCAGATCGTGCTGTTGTGACTTCATGAGAAAGAAACCCCTTGAAATCAAACGCTTCCATGCAACGGATGCACTTGGCCGCTTGGATCGGTAGCGCTAACTTTATACCAGAACGGCTGAATTTTCGGTCACTCAGAAGGATCACCGGGTTCTCCGGCGGGACCACTTTTAACAAGACTCGTCTACTTTAGAGATCGTGCTTCGGCGGTTGCTCCGTGTGCGGCGAGTTGCGCCACGAGGAGGTCGACTTTCATGCGCGGAAGACCTTGCAACAGGGTCACTGGAGTGTTTTCCAAGATGTCCTTCACCTGGTTCCTGTTGAGCGCCAACATCTGTTGAAGGGTGGTGATCACCTCTTCGGAAGATCGTCCCACTTCCACAAGAACAAGCTCGTACTGTTGGTCGTCGTCGACGACCGCAAAGCCCTTTGCAATGCGCTTGGCAGAATCTTTACCTTCCTCTTGGAAGAGCTGAATCTCACGGTTGCAGTGCTCGCAGAGCAGTGCCTCAGTTTTAGAAGAGTAGTAGTTGAGACCGTTGCACGAGCCACAGCGAACTTGACTCACAGAAAGAACCACTCCACCTAGGATGGGAATCATTCGGTTGCACGCAACGCAGGGCACGTCGTCGTCCACGGGCTGTTCGATGAGATCGTTTCGCTCAAAGCAGAACGGGCATTTGATAGAAACCGATGTGACCTGTTTCGCCTTGACGATCCAAAAAATGCCGAATCCGATGAGACCGACTGCCGCAAAGACGAGGAGCCACGCAAGGGGGACAAATCCGCCCGAACCCTGGTACTTGAGCAGTAGTCCAGCCACCGCCGCGGAGGCGATTCCGCCGCCTATGAAGTAAAAGGCCTTCTCCGAGTCCTGCTCAATAACATCGCTGGCGCGCTGAATCTTAGGCATCTTTTCCCTGATAATAGTCAACCGGCAGGCATCCTGCAAGTGGAGGGAAATTACCTCATCGGCGCGGGAAGTGGCGTAATCCTTGTATTTCCTTTACCAGGCTTAACCTTCTGAGGATTCTTACCCGAAGGTTTTTCCGGCACCGGGCGATCGGGCGTCGAGGGTCCAATCGAGATCGACGGATCGCCCGCAGGTTCGCCGTCAACCTCGCCTGGTCTTGTTACATCTCCGTCGGTGGGCTTAGGCGCAGGTTTGGATCGCTCGGCAGGGTCCACCGCTGGGACAAAGAGAACGTTTCGCTCTCCCTCTTCAAAGGTTGAAAAGGCGTAGTCTCTTCCAAGCTGCTGAAGCATCTCAACCGGGGACATTTCTCGAAAGTCGACGACCACATCAGGGTTCGGAAACCCTGGGGCAAACTCGCATCGAAGTCCACCGGAATCCGCAATGAGTTTGAGCGCCGCCATCAAGGGTGCCTTCGCCAGTTTTAACGACTTCTTTCGGTGGAATTCTGGAATCCTTTCTCCAGAGTCGGGTGCATTCAGGAGACCGTCGTCCACAGGTTTTCCGGCGGCGTCAAGGTTTGCGGGACCAACACCGTTAGCCGTTTCCTGATTACCCTGGAGATTGCCTTGCGGATTGATCGGAGGGCTCATCTGTGGATTGACTCCTTGCGGCGACGTCGCGTTTTGGTCGGGCGCAGGGGTTTCCGTGTACGGTTGCCGGGGAACTTCGACGCGGGCCTGAACTTCCGGCGACTTCGAAAGAATGCTTTGCGTCACTCCGCCAATGGCAACAACGGCTAGGACCGCTGCAAAAGCGATCAGCGCTGGATGCAGGCCCCGGGTTGGCGAAATGGAGGGTTTGGGTGTAAATCTCGCCGGAGCTTCAGCGGGTTGATCTGGCTTCCCCTGCCTCAAGGCGGCAACCATTTTGATGCGCTTGTGCAGTTCTAGGCGATAGGAAGGGTAGCGACGCTCGAAGTCCAGAACGTCCTCGGGTCGATTAGACTCCGCTATCTCCCAAATGATTTGGTCGATATCGTTGGGAATCCTCATGCTTCTTCCTGCTCCTCATAGTGAACCCTAAAGCGCTCTCTGGCTCGATAGAGTCGTGTTTTCACGGCGTTGACGTTGGATCCCATCGCTTCGGCCATCTCTTGAAGGCTGAGTTCTTGCCAGTAGAAAAGAGTTAACAGGGCCCGATCGTTGGACGAGAGTTTGGAGAGGGCTGCTTCGACGTTCGCATCGATCGTGGGGGTTGTTTCGTCCGGGGCGACGAGATGGTGATCGACCTCGTCGAGGTTGGTATGACGGAAACGGAATCGCAGTTTCCTCGTTTCCTGGATGGATCGATTCACGGCAATTCGATACAGCCACGTTCCAAATCGAGACCTTCGGTCGAACTTGGAAAGGTTTCTCAGCGCGAGGTTGAACACCTCCTGAGTGACGTCTTGCGCCTCTTCCGAATCCAACACGATGCCGCGAACAAGGGCGATAACCCGCGTGTGGTACTTCGCGTAAAGGCGCTGGAACTGGTCGCCTTCTCCCGCGAGAACGCGGTCGACGATGATCGAGTCATCGTCGAAAGGTTCTTGCATGCTCATTTTTTGGACCAGAATCCGGTTCACGC
>CAZAVC010000127.1:0-6057 GCA_964488265.1 uncultured Fimbriimonas sp. | reverse complement strand
AGCGACTGAATCCCTATAAATGCTCTCCCAATGGGAATGTATGCAGCCGGCAATTAGTGTCAACAATCTCGGGGTGACTTATCGAGCCAAAAAAGGTGAATCGCTCAATGCGGTTCGAGACCTTAGCTTTTCTGTCGCTCCCGGTGAAATCGTCGGATTTCTTGGTCCAAACGGGGCAGGGAAGTCATCCACGCTCAAAGCGCTCATGGGTTTTGTCGAGCCGGACGCGGGTGAATTGAAGATCTTCGGAGAAGAGGCCGGCACGCCGGAGTCCCGAATGCAAATCGGCTACCTCCCAGAAGTGGCCATGTATTACCCGTTTCTTACGCCGGTCGAAACACTCACGATGTACGGCGAACTCCAAGGTCTCTCTGGGAAGTCGCTCCGATTAGAGATCGATGGTCTTCTGGACCTTGTCGGCATCGGTCATGCGAAAAACAAATTGAATCGCAGCATGAGTAAAGGGATGCTGCAGAGGGTTGGAATCGCTCAGTCCCTCCTTGGTAACCCCCGACTTTTGATCCTCGACGAGGTTACTAGCGGCCTCGACCCCGTGGGTCGGAAAGAACTTCGAACTCTGTTGAAAGCCAAGCGAGACGAGGGCGCTACCCTTTTCTTCAGCAGTCACGAGCTGGCAGAGGTCGACATGCTCTGCGACCGCCTAATCCTCATTCACAAAGGACAACTTATCGAGGAGCGCACGATGTCGACCCTCAAAGATGAGTTGCGCGAGTATCGGCTTACGTATCGAGGCTCGGCTAATGTTTCCGACATCGCACGGGACATGAACACAGGCGCCGATGGAGTCACCATCGCCTCTTTTGCCAATGCAGAGTCGATGCTTGCGTCCACCGAGCGCATCCGCGCAAAGGGCGGGACCATTCTCGACATTGTTTCTCAAGAAGGCTCGCTTGAGGAGTACTTCGTCCACACCATTCAGGAGGCAGCATGAACCCACGTATCTACACCGCGCTTGCTAGAACGGTTGTTCTAGAGAGTCTTCGACGTAAAGACCTTTGGGTGGTTGCCATCCTCGGGTTCATCATCATTCTCACCGCCGGGACCCTTGGGTTCTTCGGTTTCGATGGCCTAGAGATCTTTGCGAAAGACCTCGCCGTAACTGTCCTAGGTCTCTTTAGCACCATCCTCGCAATCCTCACCTCGTCGCGGCTCCTGCCGGACGAGATCAAAAATCGGACGCTGTATCCACTGCTCGCGAGGCCCATCACCCGAGGTCAACTCTTGGCAGGAAAGCTGCTCGGAGCAGTCTTGGTGTCTTGGATCGCGTTTCTGATCCTGGCTGCCCTCACCGCAATGGCTCTACTGGTCTTTAAGGTCAAGTTCGAGCCGATCATGCTCCAGTACTTGTTCGGCAAGATGATGGGGCTGGTGGTGATCTGCGCTCTGTCGATGACGCTCAGCGCCTATATGACTCCCTCTGCGGGTGCGACGATGTCGTTCGTCTTCGCATTCGGCTCCAGCATGATCAGCCGGGCACTTGTCATGGGCTACGATTCGGCACCTGAAGCCATCCGTCCAATTTTCCAACTGATCAGTATCCTGTTGCCTCAGGTGTCGCTCTTTGATATGGGCGGTCGAGTGGTGAACATCAACTGGGGACCGGTTCAGGCTTGGGTGATGTGGTCTTTGCTCGGGTACATGTTGCTCTACTCCTCCGCGACAATGGCTCTGGGCTGGGTGAAGTTCCGTAAGCAGGCGGTTTAACCATGTCGGAACAGAAGAAGTCTTTCATGGTCCCATTCACGGTTGCTGCGGCTGCGTGTAGCGGTTGGCTAGTTTCCGATTTGGGGCCTATGGTCAACCCAATGAAGCCTGCAGTTGGTCTTGAAGCTCACGACAGCCACGCTGCGGCATCCCTGCTCGGGCAGTTTCGAACCGGAATCTCGTCTTGGATGTTTCTCCGTGCTGACCTCTATCTGCACAACGGCGTCGAGATGAGACTGCTCACCCATGATGAGGTGAAAGCGGGTCGGAAAGGCGTTGGGAACTCGGAGGCCGACAAGGCTCAGTTGCACGATGACAGCCTGATTGTCACTGTGGTCCCGCCTGCCAACCGAGACTTTCGAGGGTGGATCGGTGACCTTGAGAGAGCCACCTCCTCTTACAAGGACATGACCAACCACAGTCATAACAACCCGCGGACGACGTTGCCTCTTTTCCGGTTGATGACCTGGCTGGATCCGCAGTTCGCCCCGGGTTGGACAACGGGCGCGACCATTCTTCGCTGGGAGAACACGATGCCGGGTGTTCGAGCGGCCCATGAGTTCCTGGCACAGGGGCTGGAGAAGAATCCGAACTCGATCGCCATTCTTACTCAGATCGGATTCCTTTATATGAGGCCCCTACCGGGACACCCTTACTCGGATCGAGACATAAAGCACGCGCTGCCCTTCTTAGAGAAAGCTCGGAGCGTTGGGGTTGGGAATTTTGATAAGTTGACCGACGAGGAAAAGGAAGCTCTGATGGAGACCTACCGGTGGCTTGGCCTTTGCTACCGAGATTCAGGCAAGCCGCACGAGATGCTCGCCGCGATGACCGAAGGGAGCAAACTGTTCCCCGAGGATCCGATCATTGCGCGATTCATCGAGACGGCAAAAGACCTAATCTCAAAATTGTGAACAAATAAGTCTGGCGCGCATCCGGCTTTGGGTGTAAACCGTATGGCAGTTCAATGGGACTCCATACGGTTTTTGCTTTATCAGTGGTGGGTGCGATGGGCGGCGGAAAACCCGCCGACACGACCCTCGAGTACAAGATTTTTTACACGACCACTCAGCTTGGCACTTACTCTTACAAGCGCACCGGGAAGGCGATCGAATCGAGGCTTTCCATGCAAGCGGGACCAGGAGTCACGATCAACTCGGAGATCACGGGTTCCCAAGAAAACGGAGTCTTCTCTGATCTCAACTTCTCGCTAGAGCAGGGAAAGACAAAGATTAAGTCGACCTTTTCCGGCAAAAAACTAAGTGTTGATCGCGGAGACGGAAAGCTGATCACCCTCGATTCGGATCCAAAAGAAGTGTTCTGGGCCAATTTGCATCCGCAAGTTGGAAAGGATATGTTCAACGGCATTGAGACTCCGAACACCAAGGTGAAAATCCTCCTGGTGGATAGCTGGAGCCCGCTTGAACTCAAGATTTCCCCCAAACCTTCGCTAACGCGAATGGTGAAAGGGAAGTCGATCCCCGTTCGCGTTTACCACGTCGATTTTCCCGGCGTTGGACTCGACTACTTCTTGGACGAGGAAGGCGATGTGCTCGCAATGGATGTCCCCCAGCAAAAGATTCGCGTCATCGCTGAGGGCGCGGAGAAGGTCTTTGACGATCCTCTTGCGAAGTATCCGAACCTGAGTCAGCCAAAGTACAAGCCAGAAACCGTTGAGTGGAAGATGAAAACACGAGACGGCGTGGAACTTGTGTCTACGGTGGTCAAACCCAAAGAGCCGGGTAAGTACCCGGTGATTCTGAGTCGCACCCCCTACGGTAGGGCTGCCTCTGCGTTCGGTGCCGAGTTCTGGGCCGAACGTGGGTATGTCTTTGTTTCCCAAGATGTTCGTGGTTCCGGTGGATCGGGCGGCGAGTGGGATCCGTTCATGTTCGAAGCGAAGGACGGATATGATGCCGTTCAAGCGGTCGCTGCGGCAGAGTGGAGTGACGGGAAGGTTGGAATGATCGGCGCCAGCTACGGTGGCTATGTTCAGTGGGCAGCAGCTTCATTGAAGCCACCCGCGTTGAAGGCGATCATCCCGCAAGTCAGCCCGCCGAGCTCGGCGATGCAGAACATTCCTTACGATCAGGGAGTCTTCACGCTGTTCCAAAACTTGTGGTGGCTCAAGATCGTCGCCGATCCCAAGCAGTCGAACATGGCAGCCGCGACAGAGGGAATCACGAAACCAGGGGCCCTCAAGAAGTTGCCTCTTTCAAAGGTGGATGACGAGCTTTTCGGCAAGAATTATCCAATTTTTGACAAGTGGGTGAAGCGAGAGACCGCCAAAGATTGGCAGGGTTGGAACTTTGAGAGCGCCACCGCAAAGGTCACGATTCCGGTCTTTCACATCAGCGGATACTTTGATGGCGACCAGATTGGGACTCAACTGCACTGGAGAACGCTTGCCAAGCAAGGGCATGGACGACAGTGGATGATCTACGGCCCGTGGACGCACGCATTCAACACAACTCAATCGTTAATGGGCGAGGATTTCGGGCCAGAGGCGATCATGGAACTCGATTCTGAGTACCTCAGATTCTTCGACACCTACTTGAAAGACAAAGCCGTGGGTCAGGCTGAAAAGCCCCGATCCAGGTTCTTTGTCACGGGCGAGAACCGCTGGCGAGAATCTCAGATCTGGCCTCCGAAGGGCAAGCCTGCGACCTTCTTTGGGCAGATTCAATCAGGAAAGACCACCAAGCACGTTTTGGGAAGCGTCCCTTCGAAGGGCAATCTGCTGATCAAGTTCGACCCGTCTAAGGTGTCTGTACCCAAAGAGCTGACGGGCACTTTAGACATTCAAAGTCAGAAGCCCATCAAGCTGAAGGATATCGCCAAGGATGATCCGTACTTCGTGACTGAACCTTTCAAAACGGATCGCGTGTTTGCGGGTGCAGCGCAGCTCGAGTTTCAAGTCAAGACCAATGCCCAAGACACCGATTTCTTCGCCGCGCTGATCGAGATTCGGCCCGACGGCACCATCTGGCCACTCGGTCAAGGAAGTAAGTATCGAGCCAGTTACCGAATGGGGCTGAATAAGCGGGTCGCACTTACGCCGGGCAAGCCTTTCACCGTTCGCATGGAATTCTGGGATGTCGCGCACCGCGTGAAGAAGGGGAGCAAACTGGCACTGGCGTTGAGTTCTGACTCCTTCCCGATGTCCAGCCGAAACCTCGGAACAATCGAACCTGCATTCACCGCCACCAAATGGGTTGTTCAAAACAACCTTATCCAAAGCAGTAAGGCTTCACCGATTCGTTTAACCCTAAACGAGATTCCAGCGAAGCCTTAGAGAAGGTACGACTCGGGTCCTAGGCGCGAACCGCGTCTTGGGCCCGTTTGATAACTTCGACCTTATACTCCTCGGTGCTAGCTTTGCCGCCGAGGTCGACGGTGAGGCACTGACCATCGGAGCACACCCGCAGAACGGCCTTTCCAATTCGGTCGGCCATCTCGTTCTCTCCAAGGTGCCTTAGCATCATCAGCGCAGAGAAGAGAAGTGCGGTTGGGTTGGCGACACCCTTGCCCGCAATGTCCGGCGCAGAGCCGTGCACGGCTTCGAAAACAGCACAGTTGATGCCGATATTCGCACCCGGTGCGAGACCGAGTCCACCGACCAGACCCGCAGCAAGATCGCTCACGATGTCTCCGTACAAGTTCTCGGTAACAAGAACGTCAAAGGTCTCCGGTCGGGTGACCAACTGCATGCAGCAGTTGTCGACAATGATGTCGTCGGCATGAATCTCGGGATAGTCCTTCGCCGCCTTGTAGAACTCTTCGAGGAACATTCCGTCGGTGAGCTTCATGATGTTCGCTTTGTGGACTGCGGTTAACCGCTTTCTACCTTGACTCTTGGTCATCTCGAAGGCGTACTTACAAAGCCTTGCGCAACCCGGCCGCGTGATCACCTTGATGGCTTGGGCCACGTCTGGGTGAGCCTGATACTCGATGCCCGCATACAAGTCTTCCGTGTTCTCGCGGACGATGATCATGTCGATGCGCTTGTCTGCGAACGGACCTTTCAAGCCGGGAAGGGTTTTGGCGGGGCGAACGTTTGCAAAAAGATCCAGAGCTTGTCTAAGGGCAACGTTTGCGCTCTTGTGTCCTTTGCCAATGGGGGTAGCGGTTGGTCCCTTCAGCGCAATCCCGATCTCGCGAATGCGCTCAATGGTCTCCTCAGGCATCGGAGGCTTGCCCTTATCCATTGCGGGTTGACCGGCTTCCAGGAACTCCCATTCGGCCTCGAATCCTGCAGATTCCAAAATGCTTAGAACCGCATCGGTAATTTCAGGACCGATTCCGTCTCCGGGAATCACGGCGATCTTGCGC
>CAZAVC010000126.1:0-6073 GCA_964488265.1 uncultured Fimbriimonas sp. | reverse complement strand
ATTTCGATTCCGGTTCGGGCGGATTCGGAGATCGATTTGGACGCCTTGGAGGCGCTCGTAGACGATCGAACACTGCTCGTTTCGGTGATGCATGCCAATAACGAGACGGGTCGACTTCAGCCCGTAAACCCAATCGCGGCGATAGCGCACCGCCACGGAAGCCTGTACCACTGCGATGCAACGCAGACCTTTTTGAAGGGCTCAGCACCACTGCCTATTGCCGAGCAAGGCGACGATTGTTGTGATCTGCTCACCGTTTCGTTTCATAAAGTGAATGGCCCCAAGGGTGTGGGGGCGCTTTATGTCAAAGGTGGAGTCAAGGTCAAACCATTCGTCTCGGGTGGCGAGCAAGAGCGAGAAATTCGCGGCGGAACAGAGAACCTGATCGGAATCGCAGGGGCGGGGGCAGCGGTGCGGGACCACCTGAAAACGCCCAGCCCAGATACGTTGGAAGCGAAAGAGACGCTCCTCGATAGCTTGGTGGCGGAAGGATTCTTTCCGACCGTAGCAAGGCAGGAGAGCGTGCTTGCCGGGCACGTCCATGGCCGATTCCCAGGGCTCGACGCAGAGACGCTACTGATTCGGCTTGATCGCGCCGGAATAGCCGCATCTTCGGGAGCCGCCTGCAGTAGTGGCAGCATTGAACCAAGCCATGTGATGCTCGCCTGCGGATACAGCGAGTCGGAAGCAAAGGAATCGGTACGATTCACTCTCGGTGACGGCAACACCCCCGAGCAGATGCGGGAGGCGTCCGAAATCATTCTCAAATGTGTCCGATCTATGCGCGAATCTCGCGCCGTCCTGTAACCTATAACGAACGCCATGAACACGCCTCCGATTGAAGATTTAACGCCCAGGCAGATTGTCGCCGAACTCGATAAGTACATCGTGGGGCAGAACTCGGCAAAGAAAGCCGTGGCCGTGGCCTTACGCAACCGATACCGTCGCCAGCAGCTTCCCGAAGCCGAGCGCAACGACGTGATGCCCAAGAACATCCTCATGATTGGTCCGACGGGTGTTGGCAAAACCGAGATCGCCCGCCGATTGGCCCAACTTGCCAAAGCTCCGCTGGTAAAGGTCGAAGCGACAAAATTCACCGAAGTCGGCTACGTGGGTCGAGACGTGGAGTCGATGATTCGCGACCTCGTCGCCGCTGCCGTTCGCATGGTGGAGAAAGAGCGACAGGATTCGGTTGAAGAACAAGCGTTTGAGGAAGCCCTGGGTCGGATCGCGGACACAATCGATCAAGATCGCTCCCGCAATGTGTTCTATGCCGACGTAGAAGACGGCTCTACGGTTGAATGGGAGAAAGAGCAAGCCGAACTCGACACCAAACGACGAGCCTTGATCGAAGAAATCCGAGCGGGCGTTCACGACAAGGAAGTGATCGAGTTTGATGTGGTCGAACCTAGCAACCCGTTCCTTCAAGTTTTCACCCCTGGCGGAATGGAGGAGATGGGCTTCGACATGAACCAACTCACCAGCCCGTTTGGGAACAAGTTCGTTCGTCGCAAGGGCACCGTTTCCGAGGCGAAGCACATACTCACTCTTGAAGAGGCTGAGAAATTGATCGATCGTTCTTCGGTCCATCGTGAGGCTGTTGACCGCGTTGAGCAAACCGGAATCATCTTTATTGACGAGATCGACAAGGTCGCCGGGAAGAACGGCGGATCGGGACCAGACGTCTCCCGTGAGGGCGTGCAGCGAGACCTCCTTCCGGTGATTGAGGGTTCCACCGTTCAAACCAAGTTCGGTCCGGTTCGAACCGAGCACATCTTGTTCATCTGTGCGGGTGCGTTCCACATGTCGAAGCCCAGCGACCTGATTCCCGAACTTCAGGGTCGATTGCCGATTCGCGTGGAACTGGAGCCGCTGAACACCGCCGACTTCCGACGGATTCTTACCGAGCCGAAGAACGCGCTGGTCAAGCAGTATCAGTCGTTGCTCAAGGTGGAAGGGGTCGAACTCACTCTTTCGGCAGACGCGCTGGACGAGGTTGCTCGCCTAGCCGAGCAGGTCAACAAGACCGCCGAGAACATCGGAGCACGTCGATTGCAGACCATGCTGGAGCGGTTGCTCGAGGATCTTCTCTTCGATGCTCCTGAATCTGCACCGAAGCAAGTCACGATGGATGGCGCAGAGGTTCGCAGACGGCTGGAAGACTTCGTTGCCAACATCGAACGGGCCAAAATGCTCGTGTAATTACGGAAACAGAAACTTCGAGTCCCCCGTGTCGTTTATCTCTTTAGGTAAGAGGAGAATCGCGTCGGGGGAAACGTCTCCTCAAACCAGGGAAGGAAGGAGGAAGCAAATGATTTTAGGGACCATTAAAGCTCTCGCGGGCACCACATTTACGTTGTCGACGGCCTGTTACAACCAGGATCCCATTTTCACGCCGGATGACATCAAGCAGATTCAGGCCTATTGGAGTTCGCCGGGAAGATACGTGACCGCGCCTTCCAACGATCGAGCCAAAGGGCCTTGGGCGGTTCGGCTTTCTCCGGAAGCTTCCTTGTGGCTTTGGAACTACAACAATCGTCGTGGCACGGGCAAAACGGCCCCCACCCAACTTCCGCCTGCTAATTCGGAGCAAGAAGCGTATTGGGAAGGGTGGATCGACGCAATGGTCAAATACGACCGCTACATTGCATCCCTGGAAGCAAAGAAGTTTAACGATGCTCTCTGGCGGACCAAGTCTCCCGATCCTGAACCTGTGATCTCGCCGGGAATGCCTCCTCAAACGCTTGTCACCTTTGCCGGAACCCCGCCGAAATTTGCTTACTGTGTTCGACCGAATGTTCACAGCATCAAGTTCGAGGATATGGCCGTCAGCTATGAGGACAACGTCGATATGCGGCCTCGCTACGCCTACTACCGGTTCCCAGATGGGGTGATGTCCGGTGGGACTCGCATGAGGGATATTGCACCAACCGAAGTCCAACAGGTGCTTCAATCGGCGGGAGTCACTGATTCGGTAGCGAAGGTGTTCAAAGCCGTGTCGCTGCTGGAGGGAGGGTTCGACTCGGTTAATACCTACGACACCGGATACGTCTCGGTTGGCTTTATTCAGTTCGCCGCGCTCTCTGGCGGTGGTCATTCGCTCGGCCAAACCTTGTTGCGCTACAAAACGGACGACCCGGATAACTTTAAAAAGGACTTCCAACGGTTTGGTATCGAAGTGACTCCGACGGGAACCCTCGTCGCGCTTGACATTGAGACGGGCACGCCTAAAGTGGGTCCTGATGCGAATGGGACGATCATCAAAGACAAGCGGCTCATCGCTGTGTTTCAGCGTGCCGGAAGGTTTGCTCCGTACCGAGTGGCTCAGCTGAAAGTGGCGAAGTCGATGTACTACCCGGCAGATGACCTCATCAAGATCAAGACTCAGACGGGGATTGAACTGAGCGGCAAGGTTTCAGACGTGATGAAGACTGAGGCGGGGCTTGCGACGCTCATGGATCGAAAAGTAAACACGGGCACGATTGCCTTGTTCGTCGAAGCCGCCAAGATCATTGCTGAGGCAAAGGGAATCAACAACTTTGCGGACCTGGCCAAGTACGAGCACGTGTTCATCAACGCGCTCTGGTACCGGAAGAACTACATCCGTGACAACGGTCTTTCTCAACCGGAGCCCGCTCCGGATGTTCCACCCGAGATCATGTCTCGATGGGGTGGTCGTTACGGTCGATCGGGTTAGTTCCGACCGACCGTAACGTTGGTTCGCTTCCTTAGAGGGAGAGGGTCTTCTTCAAGAACTTGGACATCTCGATCCAAGATTCCTTATCCGCCTTCTCTTGGTAGTTGCCGCCGCCGAAGACGGTGAAGGCGTGCTTTGCCTCAGGGTAGTCAATGAAGACCAGCGGAACACCTGCGGTCTTCATTTCCTCCTTGAAGGATTCGCGCTCTTTGACCGGGACCACCGGATCGGCGTCTCCATTAAGCACCATCACCTGAGCAGAGACCTTGCCCTTTTGGGCGGGGGCATTGGTGCCCAAGTTGCCGTGGAAGCAAACCACCGACTTCACCGGCATCCCGAATCGAGCCATTTCCAGAACGGCTTTGCCACCGAAGCAGTAGCCGATGGCTCCCACGTGAGAGGCATCTACCTTCACGGGCAGCTTTGCCAGTTGCTCAAGACCAACGCTCATCCGACGGGCTAGCAGGGCCGGGTCGGCGTAGTACTTGCGTGACTCCGCGCCGGATGCCTGCGGATTTGTCGGGCGAACTCCCTTGCCGTAAATGTCGATGGCGAAAGCGACTACTCCAAGTTCCTCGGCAAGCATTCGGCAACGAGTCTTCTCGTAGTTGTCGATGCCGTTCCAGTCCTGAATCACAATCACAGCCGCGGTTGGTTTCGTGCCCGCTTTTAGTGGCGCGGCGTAGTAGCCTTCGAACGCCAAATCACCGTCTTTGTATTCGAAATCTCCTTGAGAAAAGGTGGCACCCTGAGTAGTGAGGGCAAATAGAGAAAGCACTAGAGCGGACATAACACTCTAAGATACGACTCTTTGATTGGCGATTTCGCTAAACGGCCTGCGATTTCCATCGGCCTTGCAAAAAGACGATGGCACTGACGATCCCTTGGAAACCCTGGGTGAACGACATTGCGATCCAAGCACCCTTTGCACCCATTGCCCATCCAATGGGCGCCGTAAGAGTAAAGCCTAGGACGGTGAAATACGGGTCGCCCGGCTTTAGACAGAGGAGTACGGCTAGCGGGACTCGCAACAGCCAGAGCGAGAAGATAGAGATCCACATGGGGCGTTTTGTATCACCCGCGCCCTGCATCGCACCCATTAAGACCATTGCCAGGCAGAAGAGCGGTTCGGTGAGACAGAGCACGTGGATAAGGCTGGTTGCTTCTTTGATGACGCCTACGTTCGCGCCGAGCATCGACTTAGCGATCATCTCTGCGTAAATGTAGACGGGTGCGCAAAAAACAAGCGCGACGCCGAAGGCGTAGAGCCCGGCGATCCACCCGAGGCTTTGCGCGCGTTCGGGCTTCTGTGCGCCTAGCGATTGCCCAACCAATGCTCCGGCGGCAGCCGATAGCCCGAATGCCGGCGCGAACATCACCGACTCAATCGCGAACGCCGTTGTCAACGCAGCGACAGCATCGGACGCGGTGGGAGTGATCGCAAGAACCATCGTGAACACGGTCAGAGAAAACACGCGCAGAACAGACATCAAAGCGGCGGGGGTCGCTATTTTCAGAATTCGGACGCCCCAACCTTTATCCGGCAAGGCAAACCCGAAATGAAGTTCCAAGGCCGTTTTTCGGACATAGAGCAGATAGACCACGCAGGCGATCCAGCTTGAGATTATGATGGCGATTCCCGCCCCGAGGAGACCAAGTCCAAGTCCCGGGACCCTGAATGTCCCCCCACCGAACTTCACTATCTGAGAGGGAAAGATGAACATGAAGTTCAACACGATGTGAAGCAGTATCTGGAGTCCAGAGATGCGCATCGGAGACTTAGTATCGCCAATGCTCCGCAGGTTGGCAGCGGTCGTTTGGATCAGGAACGTCGCCGGAAGAGCGATACCGAAGCAGATGCTAAAGGTGGTCATCTGCTTGATCGCATCGTTTGCTCCCCGCGGGAGGATGAATGATGCAAAACCGGGTGCTCCAAGAATGGTGATGAGAGCGCAAACGAGGCCGGAATAAAGGGCAACCCGCAGCGCCTGATCGCTTCCTTTCCGATACTCCTGGGGGTTGTTCGCACCAAATGCCCGACTCACAATCGCGCCTGCTCCGGTCGCAACCGAAACGGCGAGCGAGAACATCAGGAAGATGACCGAAGTGGCACCACCGTGGGCGGTGAGGGCAGACGACGGAAGGTGACCGAGGAAGGAGCGATCAAGAACAGAATTGACCACCCCAAGGCTGTTTACGGCAACAACGGGCCAAGCGAGTTGCCACAAAACGCGGCTGGGATTTTCTTTTTCGTCCACTAGTGGAGCAGATTTAACGTCTGGTTCCAACTGTTGCGCGGGCGAATCTTTCGATTCGGTGTTTGGCTCATCTTGCAAATCAGAAGGATTCATGGAAAGAAAAAGGGGGAAACCCGCT
>CAZAVC010000125.1:0-6098 GCA_964488265.1 uncultured Fimbriimonas sp. | reverse complement strand
CTCCGGCGCATGGTCGTAGTGGCCAGAACGAACTTGTTGCCCCGCTTGTAAGCGTTGTCGGACCCCTCACCCGGCCTTCGGCCACCCTCTCCCCTTCCCGATAAGACGAGAAGGGGAGAGGGCCCTTTTGAGGCTTCGTACCAAGAAATGGCGAAGTTTTCTGGTAAGTACCCTCGCCTCTCCGAATTGGAGGGGTGAGGGGACCTTTGGGGGTTGCCCTACATTGCTCGGGAATTTGATGTCGCGAATCAAACAGGCGGAAGCGGCTGCCCGTCAATCGACAGGCGGCTTGCTCCACACCACGCGATTCACGTAGTGCGTGTAGCTCAATATGATCCGAACAACCTTCTCCGCCACATTCGGCATGCTGTAATCCGACACCTGCCGAATCAATCTTTCCGGCTCACGAGGCTGGTGCTCGATGACCTTCAACGCGTCCAAAACGCTCGACTTGCCCAGACCCGTCATGATGCACGCCGCCTCTTCCATGCCCTCCGGACGCTCGTGAGCCTCGCGAATGTTCAATGCCGGGAAGTTCAAAATCGAGCTCTCTTCGTTGATCGTGCCGCTATCGGAAAGAACGGCGTAGGCGTTCATTTGGAGCTTGTTATAGTCGCAGAAGCCCATCGGCTTGAGCGTTTCGATGAGCGGGTGGAGGACGATTCCCTCCTTCTCGATGCGATTCCGAGTGCGCGGGTGCGTGCTAAAAATCATGCGCTTCCCGTAGGTTTCCGCAACGCCGTTCAGCATGTCTGCAAGCCGCGAAAACTGACCGAGGTCGATGTTCTCTTCTCGGTGGGCGCTGATGACGAAGTAGTCGTTCTTGGCAAGATTCAGGCGCTCAAGAACGTCGGACGCTTCGATCTTGGAGCGGTAGTGATTCAGCACCTCGAACATCGGCGAGCCTGTCTTCACCACGCGATCCGCCGGGAAGCCTTCCCGAATCAGGTAGTCGCGACTAATGGTGCTATACGGCATGTTGATGTCGGCGGTGACGTCGACAATTTTCCGGTTGATCTCTTCCGGCACCCGTTGATCGAAGCAGCGATTGCCCGCTTCCATGTGAAACACCGGAATCTTGCGTCGCTTGGCGCTGATGGCGGAAAGGCACGAGTTGGTATCGCCGAGCACCAGCACCGCGTCGGGCTTGTGCTTCTCCATCGCCTGGTCAGATCGAATGATGGTGTTCCCAATGGTCTCCACCGCGCTCGCACCCGCCGCTTCCAAAAACTCGTCCGGCTTGCGAATCTCCAGGTCGTCAAAGAAGACCTGGTTGAGTTCGTAGTCGTAGTTCTGACCCGTGTGAACAATCACGTGCTCGGTGTATTTGTCCAGCGCCGCCATCACTCGGCTGAGTCGAATGATCTCCGGGCGGGTGCCCACAATGGTCATCACTTTCATTTTTGAGTCTCCTTATTCTTGAGTTAGGGTTGGACGGGCACCCAGTAGGTGTCCGGATTGGCGGGGTCGAACGGCTCGCCCGCCCAGAAGAGGGTGATCAGATCGGTGGTGCCGACGTTGGTGATGGAGTGCGTCCAGCCCGGCGTCATATCCACCACTTTGAAATCGTGACCCGTTACCCGGTGCTCCTCGATCTCTTCGCTTTCGATATGCCGCAACCGAATCACCGCTTCGCCTTCCAGAACCAAGAACTTCTCCGGTTTGGTGTGGTGATAGTGGTTTCCGCGAGTGATTCCCGGCTTGGTGCGACTCACAAAAACCTGCCCCATCGCGTCGCTCTTGATGAACTCGGCAAGGCTGCCACGCTCGTCGGTTTTGATGTCGAGCGTGTATTCCCGCTCCGATCCGGTGAGGTACCCGATGTACGTGCTGTACAGCTTCTTCACCAGCGGCTTGGAGAAATCGGGAAGCACTAGGCTTTCGCGCGTGGCTCGGAAGGCGTGGAAAAGGTCGACAATTCCCTGCAGCGTGATCTCGTGCTCGGGCTCGGCTTTGGGTCGAATCACTCCCGTGAACGGTTCGTCCAGCACTCGCAAGAAAGCGTTGACCACATCATCGATGTAGACGAGCAGCATCACCCGACCGGGGTCGTTGACCTGTACGGGGAGCCCTTTGCCGATGTTGTAAGCAAAGGTGGCAACGGCGCTGTTGTAGTTGGGCTGAGCCCATTTTCCGAAAACGTTGGTGAGCCTAAACAGAGCGACCGGGTTGCCGTTGGATTGGGAAAGCCCTTCCAAAACCTCTTCGGCGGCGCGCTTGCTCTTGCCGTAATCGTTCTCCAGTTCGGCTTGGGTGCTGCTGCTTAGGAGAACCTTTGCTTTGTTGCCCGCAGCGGTGAGCGCATCGGCAAGACGCTGAGTGAGTCCTCGATTGCCTTTGTCGAACTCTTCCGGGGTGGGGGGTCGATTGATCCCCGCGAGGTGGATGACCGCATCCACGCCTTTGACCATCTCGTCGAGTTCCGATTCTTCGTTCTCTAGCGTGAACTTGAGAATGTTCACGCCTTCTCGTCTACCCAGGGCTTCGCAGATATGTCGCCCGACAAATCCGCTGGCTCCGGTGACCAGAATCGTCATTGCGGCAGCTTTCCTTGAAGACCTTCCTTCACAACGTCGAGCTTCATGAGTAGCTCAACTAGACTGTCCACGTCCAGAAGCTCCGTGTTGTGAGAGTGATAATCCTCTTGACGCGCCAACGTTGGGTTACCGGAGCTGACGTACTGGTGATAGTTCAGGTCGCGCTGGTCGGCAGGGACTCGGTAGTAGCCGCCCATGTCGTCGGCGATCGCCATCTCTTCTCGAGTGAGCAGGGTTTCGTACAGCTTTTCGCCGTGCCGAATGCCAATGACTTGGATTGGGTTGTCGGCATTGAAGATCTTCTTGAGAGCTAGAGCGAGCGTTTCGACCGTTGCCGAAGGTGCCTTCTTCACAAAGAGGTCGCCCGTTTGGCCGTTCTCAAATGCGAAGAGAACGAGTTCCACCGCTTCCTCGATCAGCATCATGAATCGGGTCATGGTGGGCTCAGTCACCGTGAGCGGCTTGCCTTGCAGGATCTGAGTGATCATGAGCGGGATCACCGATCCCCGGCTCGCCATGACGTTGCCGTATCGCGTTGCCGCCAACATGATTCCTTTGCTCTTGGAAACTCGGGCTCGGGCGACCATGAGCTTCTCCATCATCGCCTTACTGATACCCATCGCATTAACGGGGTAGGCGGCTTTGTCGGTGGAGAGCACGATGCATCGCTGAACGCCTGCCTCGGCGCTAGCTCGCATGACGTTGTCGGCTCCGTGGGCGTTGGTGAGGATCGCCTCCATCGGATAGAACTCGCAGCTAGGAACCTGCTTGAGCGCAGCGGCGTGGAACACGAAGTCCACCCCCTCCATGGCGTCTCGGCAGCTCTGATAGTTACGAACGTCGCCAATGATGAACCGAATCTTCGGGTGGTTATAAGCGATCCGAAGCTCTTCTTGCTTCTTTTCATCGCGAGAGAAGATGCGAATCTCGCCGATATCCGTGGGGAGAAAGGCGTCTACGGTGGCCTTTCCGAAAGTTCCGGTTCCACCGGTGACGAGGAGAGTCTTCTGCGAAAAGATCGACATTGAGCGGGCTTCCTTCCTCCAAAAATGAACCCATTTCGAAGGGAAACGGTCTTATGCGGAACCTAAAATTCGGTTCCGAACCGAAGCAAACTTTACCCGAATCGCTCAATCAAGGCCCGTACATCGCGCAGGTACCCTTGGAGAGTTCGTGGCGAGGGAGTCGCGCCACTTGGGTTGTCATCGCCATGAGGGTTTTGGTTGTATCGCAGTGGTTTCCGCCAGAGCCGCGGGAACTTTACTTAGAACTAGCCCAGGCGTACCAAAAGGCGGGTCACGAGGTGCAGGCAGTCACCGGGTTTCCCAACTGGCCGGGTGGCAAAATCTATCCGGGATACAAGCAACGGATCGTTCAAAAAGAGGTCATCGGAGACATTCCAACGGTTCGACTTCCCCTCTACGCCAACCACGACTCCGGCGGCGTTAAGCGCGTTCTTAACCTTGTCAGCCTCTCTATCAGTCTCTTTCTCTTGGGACCCTTTGTGCTGAAGCGCGCCGATCGCATTCACGTGGTGCAGCTTCCATTCTTGGTTTTTGCTGCTAAGTGGCTGGCGTTTTGGTGGCGAGCCCAGGTGGTGATGGAGATACAAGATCTATGGCCCGAGACCTTCTCAGCAACCGGAACCATCACGAGTTCGAAGATCTTGGGTGCCATCGACAAGCTGTGCCACGCCGCCTACCGAGCGTGTCGACGAATTCGCGTGATCTCACCCGGCTTCCGGCAAGCGTTGATCGATCGGGGAGTACCCAGCGAAAAGATCGCGGTGATCCCGAACTGGATCGACGACGAGGTGCACCGCCCGGGATTGGGGACGAATCAGAACGAGGCACCCGTTTTGCCCGCCGGATTTCGAGTTCTGTACGCCGGATCGATCGGGATTCCCCAGGCGCTTTCGGTGGTGCTGGACGCGGCGGCACGGCTGAAAGACCATCCCGAAATCGTTTTCTTGCTCGCTGGAGACGGCGTCGAGAAAGAGCCATTGGAACAGGCGGCAAAGGAAAGGGGGCTCGACCGAGTGAAGTTTCTGGGTCGATTCCCCCAAGACCAGATGGGTGGCCTTTACGAGCAAGCCGACGCTCTGCTGGTGCACCTCTCGCCCGATCCCCTGTTTGCCATCACCATTCCAAGCAAGGTGGTGAGCTACCTCGCTTATCAGAAACCCATTCTTGCCGCCATTGAGGGCGACACCCGCGCCATGATCGAACGAACCGGCGCAGGGATTTCGGTCACTCCCGGCGATGCAAACGCCCTTGCCGATGCCACCCTTAGACTCTTCCAAATGAGCCCCGCCGAGCGGGAGGAAATGGGTCGAGCCGGGCGAAATGCCGCCGAGTCCGAATTCTCGTTCCGACAGGCGATTCCGAAGCTAGCCCAATTCATTAAGGGGGACTCATAATGTCGGGGATGCCCGCCTCCATCTCGTCTGGAATTCGATTGGGAGCCAAACGAATCGCGGATCTCCTTCTTGCCGGAATAGCCCTCTTGGTTCTTAGTCCGCTCTTGTTGGTCTTGGCCATCCTGATCAAGATTGCATCCCCGGGTCCGATCTTCTTTCGGCAGGCGCGTTTGGGCAAAGACGGCAAGGTGTTTCGGATTTATAAGTTCCGAACCATGCACCACAACGCCCCGGTTCTTAAGAACGATGACGGTTCGATGTGGACGGGTAAAGAGGATCCAAGAATCTTCACGCTCGGCAAGATTCTTAGAAAATACAGCTTGGATGAGTTGCCTCAGTTCATCAATGTGATGGAAGGCGACATGAGCATCGTGGGTCCGCGCCCGGACCTAGCCGAGCAGCGCGAACTCTACGAAGAGGGTCAAGAGCGGAAGTTGTTGATGAAGCCGGGCATTACGGGCTGGGCGATGGTCAACGGTCGAAACACGATCCCCTGGGAAAAGCGCATCGAGCTGGACATTTGGTACATCGAGAACCATTCGCTTTGGCTCGACCTGAAGACGGCGCTCATGACCGTTCCGGTCCTTGTGTTTGGACTCGGCATCCACCAGAGCAAATAATGGATCGCCTCCTTTTTGGACCTCGAGATTGGGCGAGTTTGCCGGACGGGGGTCGAGCGGCGTTCGAGTCTTTTTCAACCGGAAAGAATATTGTGGCAATCGGTGAAGCAAGGTTCGCTTGGCACCACGACCCATTCGACTCTGAGAACTTTGGCCTCAAAATGGGACGAGTCGCTGCCGGGTTCGGTGACTTGAACGGGACTCTTTCCACCTTAGAATCGTTGGTTGCAACTGCGGATAGCGAAGGTTACGATCACCTCACCGTTCGCCTGCCGAGCGAGGATCCGGAACTGATTCGAAGGTTTCAGAAGATCGGATTCTTCCTGGTGGATGCTCACTCCACGCTCAAAAAGGCGGTGCGAGGCGACCTCCCGGAACAATCATCCATTGAAGCCGCCCGACCCGAGGATTTAGAAGCTGTTCAAGAGTTGGGAGCAGAAGCTTTTGCTCTTAGCCGTTACGCGTGGGACCCTCTGTTCTCGTTGGAGGGGCGACGGAAGACGATGGAGCGGTGGATCGCCC
>CAZAVC010000124.1:0-6126 GCA_964488265.1 uncultured Fimbriimonas sp. | reverse complement strand
ACACCTATTAGAGTCCCAGCGTGTAGCCGAGGACGAGTCGTAGCGCACGTACCGCTCCGAAGTCGAGATCACCTCCAAACTCGACCGTGCCAAGAGACGAAACTTGTTTGCGGATTCCGAGACCAACTCCTGGAATCCAATCTGAGGAGCCGAAACCGGCGGTTCGGCTGGAAAACTCGGCGAGAAACGTGCTTTCCAAGTGATCGGGAGCTCCGATAGGCTCGGAGTAGCCCAGATGGACATCCCAGGCGGTGCCTTTTCCTTGGAGAGAAGTGAGGCCATCTAAGTTGAAGTGCAAGCTCCCATAGTCGCCGACGTGTTTGTCGGCAATGAACCTTGCGCGAAGATGGTCCTCTGCACTCTCGCGGATGTACTCTAGCCGGTAGGCCAGCCCAAAAGACGACAGGAATGTGCGGTCTGGATTCGCCTGCCGGAACTGTTCAAAAAGCGCGGCGTCAAACGCCGCCTCGCTCCTGCGTCCACCTTGAAAAGAGGGATCAAACCCAATCTCAAAGTGGCGATTCACGGCAAAGCCCACCTTGTACTCTCCGCGCAACTCACCAAGCGGCCTCTGCCCCCGAATGAGCGAAGACCTCAGTCCGAACTGGAGTTCTCTTGCTCCATAGGGCAGAGGTGCCACGTCTTCGAATCGTAAGGGACGGGCATCGTCCAGGTTTCCATGGTCGCTAGCCTCCGCGACGGAGACGGCGAAACCGAGCGCAAACCATGCGCTTACGTTTAGGATGGGTTTTATCACGGCTTCTTCACCCCGAAAGAAGGCTGCTTCGAAGACAAAGGATTCACCGGATTGGGATTTTTTCGGTAGGGATTCGGCCGACTGATCTTCCGGTATGTCTCGGGCTTGCCGTTGTATCGGTTTGCCCATTCCTCGAGCGAAACACCCTTTGCCGACCGGAATTGGGGGTTCGCCTCTGCGTAACTCCTGAACGACACCTGATTGGTGAACACCCGCGACCACGATTCGCACTGAGGATGCTCGGCGGGTTCGTCCAGGAACACCGCATCGGCGATATTGGAGCGAAACGTTCCTTCTTCATCCGAGATCAGCACCAGCATGCGATTCGGATCCTCGGTGGCGGCGCGGATGATGACCCGTCCGATGGACTCCGAGGCCATGTCTCGTGCGCACAACACGCAACGAACCGACATCGTCCATCCGTTGGCCGAGACGGTCGCACCGTACGGTCCTGCAAATCCAGTGGCAGTGAGCTTTGCGGGTTCTGGAAACGACACCGAACAGTGGGCACACTCGGACATATCCATCCAGCCCATGCCCGCCATGAACATTTCATCACCGTCGCTTCCCTTCATCCAACCCATTCCCGGCATCGAGTTTGGGTGTCGATGGTCGTGGATTCCTGGAGCGACCGTTTCCACCTCATCAGCGGCGACGGGCTCACAATTCCGGTGCGTTGAAGCAAGCAGGTTGATGATCGCTTCATCCACGGCCCTATTCTTCTGGGCTTCCGTCAATCGATCGTCGGCAAGAATGTCGTTCACGTTGTCGTGAAGCATGTGGAGGTTGTCGAACGCATTGGCGATTTTGGGAAAGCGACGGGCAAACCTGGGACTGATCTCGGCCGTCATTGGCATGAAGTCTCGATCGGTGCGAGTAAGTTCTTCAGTGCGATACCGCTCACCTAAAACCACGTATTGCGCTCGTTGGGAGTCCGAATCGGTCCCGTACAGCATGTCGTAGTTCGCGGTTTGCAGCCAGTGATAGCCCCAAAAGAGCGCGTTCGTTTTTGGATACTTGCTTCGGAAGAGGCCCGACCATGAAAAACCGTCCAACCGGTCCATGTTCATCGGAAGTCCGGTCAGAGCAAAAGGCTGCGCCGAGTAGAACTTCCACAGTCGCTCGATTTCTTCCTCTTTTCGCTGGAAGCTCCAGCCCGGGTAAGCAAGGACGTCGATGGTTTGAAAATGGAGCGTGTGAGCCCACTCGAACACCTTCTCTAGAGAGGAGAACCGGGCAGAGAATCGCGGAGAGATCGCCGCTTCATCCACCAAGAACCGTGGAGGATTCTTGAGGATCGCGGCAATCTGCGGTTGGACGCGCGATTCCAATTGGTCCTTACGACCTCGAACGAGCGCTTCATACGCCAGAGCGTGCCCCACGCCTGTGGCGTACATATCCTTTGCGAACTCGGGGATGAGATCGATGGATCGGTTGTACGGCCCCCTCAGGTAGGACAGTCTGTCCTCCGTCACGCGGCTCATCCAAGCAGGTTTCCCTTCTTGAAAAGGATCTGCGAACGCAGGACCCGTCCCAGACGGAGCGGAGAAAGCAAGCATCGCCGTCAGAAATGGAGAAAGTAGCCCGCTCATGTTCTTTTGCCCGCCACTGTTGGGCAGCAAGTTGCACCGTTTTCCTCAAACTTGTGCTTCTTCACCGCCTCGGCAAACTCGGCGAAGGGAACTCCCTTCACGTCTCCCAGTTGAAGCTTCTCTCGGACCTTTTCGAGCCCTTCCGCCGTGCTGAAGGCTCGGCTCTGTTGAGCGCAAAGACTCATCTTCGTCGTCCCGAGGGTGAACACCGCCTTCTCAGGAGCGGTCCACTTGCCTTGAACTCGTTTCAGCACAACAGGCTCGCCGATCTTTTCGCTTGGGGCGTAAACGATAAGGTCCACCTTGTAACGATCTTGGTCCTTTAGGACGCAGTAGATCGAGCGGTATTCAATGCGCTTGTTGCCGAATCGAACCACGACCTCGTTGTCAAAGTCGTCGTTGTTCTGCACCAAGGGCAACTTACAGTTCGGGCAATCGGCCTCGTGCATCGGCGTGGCAAGCGTGAATGCGAGGGTTGCAAGGGCGGCGATCATTCTTTCACCTCGACCGTGAATCCGAGGGTTCGAATCCCGCCGCGCCAGTCGAACTGAGCGTACGCGCGATACAGGCCGGGCTTCGGAAACCTGCCCGAGAATCGCACGATGCCTTTCTTCACCAGCTCAATGTTTTCCTCGTCTTCCTTTGGGTGACTGTGGACAACGGTTTGACCGTCTTTGTGGAAGATCATCAAGTGCCCCGCCGCGCCAAGCCAAGGGACAGTGTCCGTCGCCGGCATTCCGGATTTGGAATCGAATAGCTTGACTTGGAGAGTCGTGGACTTGCCCATCGGGATGGCTCCTCCTAAGTTGGAAAACACACCGGTGAGACCAGAATCGACCGTCTTGGTTGTGGGCTTCCAAGGGGCCTTCCACTGAGGCTTGCCGCCTTTCACCTCGACTTTCCCAATAAGAACTCGGCTCCCCTTGCCCTTCGGAGCCACATCTCCATACACCCAGTACGACCCACCTGCCGGGAATTTGATGGGAACCGACCACGTTCCATCTGGCTGCATTTTTGGGTGCTCATGCAAGAACCAGTGCATATCTTTGCTGGCGAGTAGCAGGTGGAACTCCATTTCGTGAGCAACATCGAACGAGGTTTGAACCTTGCCCGTCTTGGTCTCGATAACCTGCATGTTGAGCTCGCCAACCCTTCCGGCTTGTAAGGAATTCTTTGGGGTTAGAACCTTGAGTGAAAAGGGCGGCTTAGTGCTGGCAACGGGCCGCTCGTCGGCGACGTCGATGACGAAGGCGATCTTCTCTTTCCCGTGCCCGGGAATATCTAGTTCAAGCGCGATGCGGTATTCGCCGCCATGGGGGAAGTAGCATACGACTCCGTAGTCGCCAGGAATGCCTTCTCTATGCACTTCTGGCATGGCATCGGGCATTCCGGGCATCGAGGGCATAGAGATCACACCCGTCGCCTTGATACCGCCAACCCCTTTGAAGCCCTCTTCGACAGCATCTTTTTGGCGAGTATCGACCACTCGAAACTCTATGTCGATCTCCTCGCCCGCGAATACGCCCCCGTCCGGGAGGCGAAGTTCCGCCTGATAGGCACCGAACTTCACCTTCGTAATTTGTTTGACGGCAACCGACTTCTGACCCTGCTTTTTTGTCTTGGGATGGTTGGAATGCTGGGCAACTGCCAGGACCGACGGGAGACTTTGGACGGCTGGCGGAGCCGAAGCTCCGACAGGAAGTTGAAGCGAGCCAAAGCTCGCAATTGCGATGAATGTGTTGATCATGATTCTGAGAGTGCGTCCGGTAGCAAAGGGCTACAGGCGACGAGGCGCGGCAATTCGCCGCGATATTCTCAGATTGCAGGTGGAGCCCGATCAGGGGGCCCAAGGCGGTGAACGCCTGGCGGTGGTCCACGGGTGACCCTCGCAAACACTTGTCTTTCAACCGGCGCGGCGGAGTCATCTGGAACCGAAAACTCTGGAGCCAGAGCGAAGGGTTCGAAAGAATAGCCCGGAATTAGGTGGCCGTTTACGGTGGGGCGAGTCTCAGCGGGAGCCATCTCGCACTTGCAAGATGCTGCCGAACTCGAAATCTTTTGGGATTTCGGCTTGGACTCAATTGCCTGAGATGGCTTGTGAGACGTCTTTCCGGGATGGCAACAAGACTCTCCGACTTTCGGAACAGTAGCGGCCCCAGAATGAGAACTTGGATTCTTGGTGGGTTTCGCTGAGACACTTGACGAGCCCTTTATTGCTGAGCAGTGCGCGCAATCGTGCTCTGTCGCCCGCTTTGTTTTCACACAGATGAGGGGCACGGCTCGCTGCGCCGACCCGATCATCGGGAGGATCAGGGTGAAGAAGAGAACGAACATCGTTCCGATAGATCGGAACGTGAGCTTCGTTTTTTGTTGACGCCTCTTCATTTCTTCCTCCTTCTTTAGTTTACGTTCGTAGGACGCAGAATGAATCCTCTCTCGTTCCACAGCCGTAATAGCTTGAAAATCCCATGAGTTCCTCGCCCCAAACGCCGAACGGTCCCCTTAATGGCATCGCCCAGTCGATTGCCGATGCCTTTGCGGGCAAGCAAGACGACCAACTAAGGCCTTCTGCGCTCGATCTCTTCCTCTGGCAACGCGGAGGAAAGATTCACGGGGGTGGTATTCGCGGCATGAAGCTCGGGTTTGGTATCGCGGGAGGAGTCAATCTCGGTTTCGGAGTTCTCTTTCTTGCGCTCACTTCCAAGCAGCCGGGATTCATCGTTCCTGCGGGCATCATGGGGTTCATCGGGCTTGGATTCCTAATAGCCACTGCCTTTCTCTTCGCCAAGTATCGGAATCGAGATAATGAGGTCCGCCTCACCAAAGAAGGCAGCCAACTGCTTTTTCGGTTGGTGAATCATGTTGGCTATATGAACCCGCATCAGTATTCGGGGACAAGATACGGATCACCGTGGCATCGATTCTGGGGCATCAAAACCGCTGCAAACATGCTGTCGAAGCAGGGGTTCGATATCTTGGAATCCGCGGCCGGTCAGTTTGTGCGCATCAATGCTCAGGTTGAATTGGATGCCAGTGGGCTCAAGAGACTGTCTCGAACTTCCGGCGCCATTCGCCTGGCGGCGGAAGAGACGATGATCACGCTCATCAATCAAGTGGCTCTCTTAGAACAACACCCGGAATCGCTTGGTGCGATTGCGGATATTGCAAAGAAGGAGATCGCAAAGATGGTGGAACTTGGCGACCGTATTGAGCAATCGATTACGGGCGAGGACTCCCTGCTCGGAATGCACCGAGGCGGCTCCGCCATCGATGGTGTCCTCGAGAACCTTCGGATGGAACAAGATGCGCTGGACGAAATCCGCTACTCGCAACGCGAAATGCGGCAAGAAGATCGATCTTAGTCCTGCTCGAAGAAGATTCGCCAATCGGTGCGAAGTCCTTTTGAATCGTAAGTGAAAATCGTCCACTTGATGGTCTTCATCGCCGGATCTTTCGCGAGTCGCCAGGGTGGTAGTTTTGCGTACAGGGTCGAAGTTCCTGTTTCAGACTTCGATTGAGCACGGAGATTTCCAAGTTTGTCCACCGAACCCGTGAATGTTTCGGTGACTCCGTTTCTTGTAAGTTGCAACGTTGCGGTTCCCTTCTCGTCGATCTGGAGGGTTCCGGAAGCTTTCCCAGCTTCCCCGGCCATGATCACTCCATCCACCCCAGCAACACCTTCCCTTGGTGGTGAGTCGGTCATGTAGTCTCCCTTGCCACTCGCCTTGCCTGCGTAATCCTTGAGCGTCGGGTTCGCCGAAAAGCCTAGGTGCAAAT
>CAZAVC010000123.1:0-6127 GCA_964488265.1 uncultured Fimbriimonas sp. | reverse complement strand
ACCGGAAATTGGAAGGGCAAGCTCACCTACGCAGACTTCAAAACGGGGCGGCTGCAAAGCTTTCCCATCAACGTCACACTTCTTGCCGACGCCACTACGCTTTTTGCGGAGATGAAGTTCTCGGACGCGCAGTACAACAGCAAGGTAAGGCTCACCCTTAAACCCTCTGAGAAGACTTTCCGGATAGAGGACGACACGGTAACGGACCTGCGCCTGATTTCGTATGGACCTGGGAACGTACTTGCAGAGGGTGACTCTCTGATCAACCAGAAGAAGGAATTCATCCGGTTCACTTTGGAGAATTCCGGATCGACGGCACTTGTGAAGCAAGAGCGTCGAACCCAGTCGGGCTGGAAACTGCTCAACAAATACGAACTGGAGCGAGCACGATGAAACGAGCATTCACCCTTATCGAACTTTTGGTCGTGATTGCGATCATCGCTATTCTTGCCGCTCTTTTGTTCCCCGTATTCGCCTCTGCCAAGCGAGCCGCCAAAACCACCAAAACGATCTCGAACCTGAGTCAACTTGGAAAAGGCATCGCCCTTTACGCCCTCGATTCGGACGATCGCCCTCCGATGGTGACCGAGGGTCGCAATGGGGTCGATCTTTACGATGGATGGGTTCGGAACCGGTCCTTCGAATCCTATGCCGCGGGAATTTTCGAGCCCCAGAACGGGAGCCTATTCCCTTACGTGAAATCTAAGGACATCTACCGATCCGAACTGGATCGAGATGCGCAGAAGAGCGGCAACTCGTTCGCCATGAACGGCTGTCTCAGCGAGTGGCCACCCGCACCGCGACGAGTGATTTTGAGGCCATTCACCGCCAATCAAAACCCTTCGCAGATGATGCTTCTTGCCGAAGAAACTCTTGGTGACGGAAGCGGCGGAGGTACGAATGATGGCTTCTTCCACCCGCTCGTAGACGTTCTGGCCGAGAATCACGCGGGCAAAACCGCGATGGTTTTTGTGGACGGTCACGCGGGGACGGTTTTTGTTGAGGGCAATTATCCGAAATACGTCGATGCCTCGGAGACTCCGTGTTGGCCCACCGATCCCTTTCTTACCGGAAATTGATCCTACCAGGCTGCTTTCCGAGACCGGACCGAACGAGATCCGGTCTCTTTTCTTGGCGTGCCGTCCCGCCGTCTTTTGTAGACTAGAAGGGTGGTCGCCACCATTTCTGGACTAGTCGCGCTCTCCTTCGTTCTTCAGTCGGGGTCCGACCTTGAACGACTCAAGAAAGCGGTTGGAGAAGATCCCACCCCGTTTCAAGTTTCCGGAGCCATTCCGGGCGTCGTTATGGCGTTCGGCGAGCGGTCGGATGTTGTGGCGGCTGCAAAAGACGGCAACACCACCCGACCAATGATTGCGGCGTCTCTTTACGGAAAGGGTCGAGCGGCTTGTTTTGGTCACGGGGCGCTACTGGATCAGAACCAGGCGCACCCCTCCCTCACCAGGCTCTTCCTTTGGCTCGGAGCAGGTGCGCCGTCCGACAAGCGGTCGAAGGTTGCGGTGTTTGGGAACGTCCCTTCGACCCTCGCAGCAAAGAGCGGTTTGCAGTTTCAGAAATACGCCACAAATGCTCTCCCTCAAGCGATCGCCGAGTGCGGCACTCTCGTGATCGGTAACGGGGTTCTTGGCGATGGGAAACAATCGATCCCGATGGTTCAGCGCCATGTTGAATCCGGGGGAGGCGTGCTTTACATCGATACCCCTTGGGGTTGGAAGCAGTTGAATCCTGGCAAGGAGATTCGGGCAGATCACCTTGGGCAGTTGCTCTTGGAGCCGATGGGGATTGGATTCGCGGACGGGATGTTGGATACGGAAGGCGGCCTCGTAAAGCCCCTCCCACCCCAGCCCGAGCATCATGCCCTGGTGGCAACGATGGCCTTTCTCTCGAAACGAGAGTACGAGGCACCGACCGCTCGATTGCTTAGCGGCACGCTGATGAACTTATTGAGCGACGGGCGAGAGGGCTCATCGGCTGCCGAAAGGCTCCGATCCTTGGTTCGAGCAGCCGGAGCGAGCAGCTATCCCAAAAAGGAATCACCCCTCAAGGCGACTGATTTTCGGGCTCGTCTCGCGGTGACTCTCTTCGACCAAGAGTGGCGCGCCAAGAAACCCTCAGAAATCACCGCTCACCCAGCCGCTGCAGACTTCCCGGGCGCGGTCACCGCTCCCGTCGACGCGATTGCAAAAGTGAAGATCGGGGGTGGCGAGCGGCGATGGTGGTCGACGGGGCGATATGCCGCTCCTGGCAAAAAGGTGACCCTTCGAATTGCGGGCGCAAAGGGTCGTGTGGCGCTTCGGATCGGTGGACATCGCGACGAA
The DNA here is from genome assembly GCA_964488265.1 of uncultured Fimbriimonas sp. Lineage (GTDB taxonomy): Bacteria > Armatimonadota > Fimbriimonadia > Fimbriimonadales > Fimbriimonadaceae > Fimbriimonas. The sequence goes on along the minus strand of CAZAVC010000123.1, from coordinate 3,791 downwards.
CTTTGGCACCTAGACCGTTGGCAGCGAATGCCCTCGATCTCGCTTGAAGTTCCGGTCAAGGATGGAGTTGTCGAAGCGACCAACCCCTTCGGAGGGCTCATCTATGTGGTCGCTAACCAGCCCCTTGGGGAAGTCGAAGTCGAGTTGGAGAACACGGCTCCAGCACCTACCTTTTTCCTCGGGACGACCTCGGACGCAGATTGGAAGCGAATTCGAACCTCGGGTGCCCCGTGGGGAGAAATTGTCGGGAAACAGTGTGCGATCTCGGTTCCGAGCGAGGTGCTGCGATCCTTAGACAACCCAAAGGCTCTCGCCGAATACTGGGACGAAGTTGTACGCGAGTGCGAGAAGTTCTACGCCGTTCCCGTCGGCACCACCGAGCAGCGGTATCAAGTCGACAGGCAGATCTCGGCGGGCTACATGCACGCGGGATATCCGATCATGACGGGCGATGACGTGAGCGAACGGTTTGTCGATCTCTCCGTTTTGAGAGGTCGATCTGGCTCCGCATTGTGGGGCTTCTATCACGAGGTCGGTCACAACTATCAGATCAACACCTGGACGATAGACGGGTGGGGCGAAACAACCAACAACCTCTTCTCGCTCTACGCCTGTAAGCACTTCAACGGCGACGAATCGACGGGTCACGGGGCGATGAACGCGGGAGAGGTCGCCAAGCGAACGGCGACGGTTCGCAACGCCCCAGGGGCAGAGCCTTACTACAAGAAAGACCCTTGGTTCGGATTAACATTCTGGACCCAGATTCGAGATGAGTTCGGCTACGACAAACTCACTTCGCTCTTCGCGAGCTATGCCGCAATGGCTCCTGGACAACGACCCATAGGAGACCAAGAGCGTCATGACGTTCTCCTTGTCCAGATGTCAAAAACCTTGAACAAGAATCTCGTCCGTTACTTCACAGCTTGGGGACTGAAACCCTCTAAAAGCGCGATCTCGCAGGTCGAATCATTACCGGAGTGGCTTCCGAAGTCGCTCAAATAGCTAAAGTTTGGCGTTTCGGATTGGGTTTTCTACGATCTGAGACGCCGTAACCGAACCCGTATTCTAGGTTGGTTATATTTATAGTAAAGTCTTGATACCGAGCCACTCCCTGGCTGTTTACAAGGTGAACCCATGTCGATCAAACCCATCCAATCGCTCGCCGCTGAGCTTCCCGCCCTCCGAACATTAGAGGTGGCGCGATGAGCATCCTAGCTTCACTCATCTTGTTATCTTCCGGTTCCACCGGTGCGGGTTCCCTTGCTCCGAGAGTCGTGGCGCCTCAGGCGACGGATACCGAGATCACCATTCAAACCAAAACGCCGACGGTCAAGGTGAATCCGGACATGTACGGCATCTTCTTCGAAGAGATCAACCAAGCCGGAGAAGGCGGTGTCTATGCCGAAATGATTCGAGCGCGAGGCATGGAAGACGGAGACTCGAAGCGACTCCCAACGGGTTGGAGTGCGGATGTCTCGGGCGAAGGCAACAGTGTTTCTCTTGACTTCGCGAACACGCCCGACCCGGCGCGACCTGCTTCTTTGAAGATCACGCAAGGTGCATCTGGCAAGGCTCGAGCGGTTAACGATGGCTTTTGGGGCGTGCCCATCGAGAAGGGCAAAAACTACCGAATAGTCCTTTGGGCGAAATCAGCGGGCTCGATGCGCCTTGCCCTTGAATCCGCATCCGGTGAAGCCGTCAACCCGGTAAAGGTGAAGGGCACGGGCGTTTGGCAGCGATATGAAATCTCTTGGTCGTCAACGGTCACCGATCCCAAGGCGAAATTGGTTCTTTCTCTAGCAGAGCCGGGCACTGCCCACGTGGCATTCGCTTCCATGATGCCGAAGGAGACCTGGAAGGGCCGGAAGAACGGACTCCGAAAGGACCTTGCCGGGCTCATCGAAGGGTTCAAACCAGGGTTTGTTCGATTCCCCGGCGGATGCTTCATTGAAGGGAACGACTTGCCTCAAGCATTCGATTGGAAAAAGACCATCGGACCCGTCGAGACGCGCCAGCCACACACCCGCAGCTTCTGGGGATACCCTGCCAGCAACGGTCTGGGCTTCCATGAGTACCTCCAGTGGTGCGAAGACCTCGGCGCGAAGGCTCTGTTCGTTGCCAACTGCGGAATGTCTCACACCCAAGTCGCTCCCATGAGCGAGATGAAGCGGTACGTGCAAGACACACTGGACGCGATTGAGTACGCCAACGGTCCGATCACCTCCAAGTGGGGAGCGATCCGAGCGCAAAACGGACACCCCGAGCCGTTCGATCTGAAGTACCTCCAAATCGGAAACGAGAACGGAGGACCTGCCTATGACGAGCGGTATGCACTCATCGGCAAGGCCATCAAGGACCGCTATCCAGAGATCGAGATCATTGCCAACGTTTGGGGCGGTGTTCCCAAGTCTTACAAGCTCGAGATCATTGACGAGCACTACTACAGCAACCCACCGTTCTTCTGGCGCAATGCGGATCGGTACGACAAGTACGATCGCAGCGGGCCAAAGATTTACGTCGGCGAGTACGCCGTCACTCGAGGATCGGGCACGGGCAACCTAGCCGCAGCGCTTTCGGAGGCTGCGTTTATGACAGGTATGGAGCGTAACGCGGACGTCGTTCACATGGCGTCTTATGCTCCGCTCTTTGTGAACGTGAACAACCGCCAGTGGAATCCGAACGCCATCGTGTTCGACAACCACCGGGTTTACGGGACGCCTTCTTTCTGGGTTCAATCGCTCTTTGCCAACCATCGACCCGATAAGGTTCTGAGCTATTCGGTCGTTTCCCCGAAAGCCGAGGTTCAACCACTCTCAGGAACGTTCGGAATTCAAACCTGGCGCACCGCCGCCGAATTCAAGGACATTCAGATGGAGGCCGATGGGAAGGTCATCTTCAAGTCGGACGAACTGAAGAGCGATAGGCTCGATCTTCGCCGAGGAGCTTGGTCTCTGAACGAGGGAGTGCTTCGACAAACTTCCGAAGAGGAGAATCGACGCGCTATCGTGGAGAAGTTCGCCATTCCGCAAGCCAACAAGGTCACTCTTTCCCTCAAGGCGAAGAAGATCAAGGGCTACGAGGGCTTCATCATCATGATGGCCGTCGGCGAAGATCGAGAGCTTCAATGGAATCTCGGAGGCTGGGGCAACACGGTCCACGCCTTCCAGGTGGATGGTGAGCGAACCGGAAAGGGTGTCGAAGGTCGCATTGAAACCGATCGTTGGTACGACATCAAGATGGTTCGCGAAGGCAAAACGCTCAGTGCCTACCTAGACGGCAAACTCATCGAGCAGATTGACGATGTCGCGGTTCCCAATTTCGCGGCTGTTGCCGGAATCGACGAGAAGAAGAATGAGATCATCCTGAAGGTTGTCAACGGTAGTTCGCAAGAGCGGGCCGTCAAGCTGAACTTTGAAGGGATGAAAGCCAACTCGAAGGCATCCGGCTTTGTTCTTGGAGGGGGCGGACTGATCGAGGAGAACTCGTTCGATCAACCCGCCAAGTTCGCGCCTCGCAAGTTCGACCTGCCCCAGATTCAGCCGAATTCGGTGGTGAAGTTCGCCCCGAACTCTCTGACCATTCTCCGCATCCCTCGCAAGTAACCATGCAAATCGCCCCTTCAGAAATCTGGTTCGTCACGGGTTCTCAGCACCTTTATGGTCCTGAGACCCTTCAACAAGTCGCGGCTAACTCGCAGGCGATCGCAAGGGCCCTGAACGAGTCTTTGCCGATTCCGGTCGTGTGCAAGCCCGTGCTCACCGACCCGGCGGCGAGCCGGACTCTCTGTCAGG
>CAZAVC010000122.1:0-6140 GCA_964488265.1 uncultured Fimbriimonas sp. | reverse complement strand
ACTGATCATGACCGCCGCGTGCTACGTTCACGAATCAGGACACGCTTTTCGAGGGCAATGGGCTTGCTCTGACGACAAGTTTCTTCCGAGCCTCAAGTCTGTCGCCGATACGATTCGAGATGGAGGCGCCAAATCGGTTCTCCAGATTCACCACGGGGGTCGCCAATGCCCCCCCGACCTTTGTGGCGGTGAGTCGGTCTCGGCATCGGCAATTGCCGCAGATCGACCCAATGCGGTTGTCCCCCGCGAAATGACCGATGAGGAAATTCGACGAACCATCGATGATTTTGCCCAAGCCGCAAGACGCGCCAAAGAGGCGGGCTTCGACGGCGTAGAGATTCACGGTGCGAACACCTACCTCATCCAGCAATTCGTGAGCCCTCACAGCAACCGACGAACCGATTATTGGAACGCAGCCGACCTCCGATTTCCCATCGAACTCGTGGAGGCCGTTCTTGCCGCAGTTGGTCCCGATTATCCGGTTGGTTATCGATTCTCGCCCGAGGAAAACGAAGTGCCGGGTATTCGCCTTGATCACACCGAAAAATTGGTTAAGGCACTCATTGAATACCCGTTGTCTTGGCTGCATATCAGTCTAGGGAAGTTCGATCAGCCTAGCTTGCACGACGCCGCTTCCGAACCGGTCGGGAAAACCGTCCTTGGCTGGATTGGCGGGAAGATCCCCCTGATCGGAGTCGGAGGAGTCAAATCTGCCGCCGATGCCGAACGAGCACTCGCTATGGGTTATGACTCCATCGCCATTGGCCGAACCGCAATTTCCGAACCCGAATGGGGACTGAAAGCGCAAAGCGGTGAGGAAATAAGAACTAAGATTCCGAGGGGCGATTTTGCAGAGTCACTCACTGTTTCGAGGGGTCTAGTTGAAAAAATCAATCAAGTTGAGGGCTGGTTTGATAGGGACTAACAGTTTAGTCCCTTTTTGATACCTTCTTAAATACTTGGGAGAATCCCCAAAAATGGGGATACCAATTCGTCCCAAAGTTGTCAATACTCTCTATTGGATCGCGGAGGATATCGCGACTGGAGCATGAAAATGCTCGACGGCATCTCAGAGGTCCCTTGGGAGAGGGCACCCAACATTGGCGACCGGTCAACTTCCCGACCGGCGCCATTTTTTTAGCCGGACGAATGCCCGTCGGAAGCGTCCAACCCATAGACCGGTAAACTCAAACGAGTTCCATGGACCTAAAGAGCACTCTTCTGCTGCCCGACGCCGATGCGACCATTCCGATGAAGGCCAACCTGCCTCAACTGGAGCCGTCGATTCAGGCCATTTGGAACGAAAAGCACCTCTACAACCATATTCAAAGCAAGCGCCAAGGTGCGCCGACCTTTGTGTTGCACGATGGTCCGCCCTACACCAACTCCGGCATTCACCTTGGAACCGCGCTGAATAAGATCCTCAAGGACTTCGTGGTTAAAAGCCGAACGATGATGGGCTACCGTGCACCGTACGTTCCCGGATTTGACAACCACGGTCTTCCGATCGAGCAAGCCGTTCAGAAGAAGTTTGCCGAGAAGAAGCAAACTCCGACCGTTGTAGAACTGGTGAAAGCCTGCCGAGAACACGCTCAGGGCTACATTCAGGTTCAAACCGATCAGTTTCGCCGATTGGGCATTCACGGTCAGTGGGAACTTCCCTACCGAACCATGGCGTACAAGTACGAAGCCGAATTGGTTCGAACCTTCAAGCGCTTGGTGGAAGGGGGATTCATCTATAAGGGTCTGAGACCGACCCTGTGGTCGCCGACGAGCCAAACCGCCCTTGCCGATACCGAAATCGTCTATCACGACGATCACGTTTCTAAGGCGATCTACGTTCGATTCCCGCTCGGTACCGATCCGAACCAGTTGTTCGAGGGGATCGACAACGTCTACACCATCATCTGGACAACGACGCCGTGGACCATCCCGGCAAACCTGGCGTGTGCTTTTCATCCAGATTTTGAGTACTCGCTGGTGAAGGTCGGCGAAGACCACTATCTCATCGGAAGCGCACTGGTGGAGAAGGTCGCGGCGGCTCTGGGCTGGGAAGGTCATTCCGTGGTGAAGGAGATGCTAGGCATCAACTTCGAGCACATGACGTTCCATCACCCGATCTTTGGTCGACCCTCGATTGCCGTAATGGCAGAATACGTCACTACGGAAGACGGAACGGGCGTGGTTCACACTGCTCCCAGCCACGGTCGAGATGACTTCTTCACGGGTCAGAAATACGGTCTGGCTGTGCCGAACACGGTGAACCCGAAGGGTGTTCTCACCGAGGAAGCAGGCGAATTCGAGGGCGTCTACTTCAAAGACTGCGACAAGGTGGTTGTCGAAAGACTGCAAGAAGTAGGAGCGCTTCTCGACGTTCGCGATTACGTTCACTCGTACCCGTACGCCGAGCGAGACGACAAACCCGTTATCTTCCGAGCCACCGAACAGTGGTTCATCTCACTGGAGCACAACGATCTGAGATCGAACATGCTGCACAGCATTGAAAACGTGCAGTGGCTTCCCGCGCAGGGCCAAAACCGGATTGAGGCGATGATTCGCAACCGACCGGACTGGTGCATTTCTCGCCAGCGACCGTGGGGCGTGGGCATCCCCGTCATCTACGGACTCGATTCGGGCAAACCCGTCCTAGACCCAGAGGTCATTGAAGCGGTTGCCAAACTAGTGGAACAACACGGTTCAGAAGCATGGTGGAGCACTCCCGTGGAAGAGATCATCCCCCATGGATACACCCACCCTGAAACGGGCGAAACAACCTTCCGCAAAGAGACCGACGTCTTGGACGTTTGGTTCGACAGCGGCTCGTCCTCCCTCTGCGTCCTGGAAGGCAACGTTGAACCTTCTTGGAAGGAAAGCTGGCCCGCCGACCTGTATTTGGAAGGTTCTGACCAACACCGAGGCTGGTTCAACACCTCGCTCATTCTTGGTCATGCCTGCAACGGACAAGCCCCGTACAAGACGGTTGTGACGCACGGCTTTGTGACGGACGAACAGGGTCGAAAGATGTCCAAGCGACTCGGCAACGTCATCGATCCGGTGGCAGCGTCCGACCAGTACGGCGCAGACATTCTTCGCTACTGGGTTGCCAGTGTGGACTACGCCAACGATGTTCCCTGCTCGGATGCGATTCTCAAGCAGTTCGGCGAGCACTATCGGAATGTCCGCAACGCGCTGCGATTCCTGGTTGGCAACCTGAAGGGCTACAAGCGTTCCATGGCTCCAGCGGAGCTACTGCCCCTCGATGAGTGGATCGTGGAGCAAGTTGATCTGCTGGTCAACGACTCCATCTCCGCGTACCAAGCGTATGACTTCGGAAAGGTCATCGGAGACGTGTACGCATTCACGCGGCAGCAGCTTTCCAACTTCTACATGGACGTGATCAAGGATCGCATGTACTGCGATGCCGAAGATTCCGAAGCCCGGCGATCTGGTCAGGCCGCTTCGCTGTACGTCGTTGAATCACTTCTGAAGCTCTTGGCTCCGATCTTGGTTCACACCGCTGAAGAGACCTGGATCAAGCTCCATGAGATCCTGGGCGAGGAAACCGATTCTATCCATGTTGAGGAATTTTCCGCTCCGAGCGACGAGCGAATGGAGGAGATCGAAGGTTCCGCCCTGCAAGTTCGATTCGCCCGGCTACTCGAGGTTCGAGCCGTTCTGAACACCGCTTTCGAAGCCTACAAGGCAACTGGTGAGGTGAAGAACAGCCAGAACGCGATCGCGCAGATCGCCGCCGAGGGTGACTTCTTGGACACCCTTCGCGAGTTCTCTACCGAGGAACTATCGATCTTGCTGAAAGTCAGCTGGGTCGAGCTCTCGCAAGGCGAACTGAACGTCACCTTCCGACCAAGTTCTTACGAAGAGTGCGAGCGATCCCGACTGCGACGACCCGACGTGCAGGCTTACACGATCGGCGAAGAGACGATCAAACTCACCGCTCGCGATTACGAAGTGGTCCGCAAGTTGGTGAACGCGTAAGCGAATGAACAAACGAATCCTCTCGTTTTGGGCCCTCGCCATTGGCACTCTGGCTTTAGACCAGGGGGTTAAGGCGTGGGTTCGAGCGAATCTGGTGGAGGGTCAGTTCTGGCAGGGAGGACCCATTCCCGGCTATTTCGAGCTGACCCTTACCTTCAACAAGGGCATCGCCTTTGGTATGTTCAAGGGGTTCGCCGTGCTCATGGCACCCATTGCCGTGGTCATCGCCTACATGGCGGCGCGGCATATTCATAAGCACAGTAAGGACGGTGTCAAAAACGATGGCGTCCCGGGAGTCATCGCCATGAGTCTCCTCTTCAGCGGCGCCATTGGCAACCTCATCGACCGCCTTTTCGATCCTCGAGGTGTGACCGACATGTTCCTGGTTCGGCTCGCGAACATCACCGAGAAGTGGCCGTTCCATCTGCCCGACTTTCCGGTTTTCAACGTTGCCGACGCTTGCATCACCGTCGCCATGGCTTTCTTAGCGTGGACCTGGTTGCGAGAGGGCAAGGAAGCTTCCGAGTCGCCTACCACTGCAACAGAAGAGGCCCCGGAAGATCTCCCGGAGCCTCGCACTGAATCGGTATAAGTCGCGCTATTATTCGGCGGGGAGGATATGACCCATCTTGTCGCGCTTGGTGTTCATATAGACTTCGCGATGCACGTCAGTTTCGGCGACCACCGGAACGTACTCCACGATTTCTAGACCAAACCCTTCCAGACCTGCTCGCTTTGCAGGGTTGTTTGTCATCAGGCGAATCTTGGAAATTCCCAGATCGGCAAGAAGTTGGGCGCCTAGCGAGTAGTCTCGTTGATCGGCCTTGAAGCCAAGAGCAAGGTTGGCTTCTACGGTGTCCATTCCCTGATCCTGAAGCTCGTAGGCTCGGAGCTTGTTGATAAGCCCGATGCCACGACCCTCTTGCTGGATGTAAACCACCACACCCTTGCCTTCTTTTTCGATGGTCTGGAGGGCAAGGACCAATTGGTCGCCACAATCGCAACGGAGCGACCCCAGGAGGTCTCCGGTGAGGCACGAGCTGTGCATCCGCACGATGACGGGCTCATCTCCGGCGACATCGCCCTTCACGATGGCAACGTAAGGATCGCGCTCCACGGTGGGTTCGTACGCGTACAACTTGAAATGACCGTACTTGGTCGGGAAGTCGATGGGGCCCGCCTTGCGCTCGATGAGTTGCTCGTGATGGCGGCGATACTCGATGAGCGATGCGATGGTGACGATCTTCAGCCCATGCTCTTCGGCGAAGGGAATGAGATCGGGAAGGCGCATCATGGTGCCGTCCTCGTTCAGGATCTCGCAACCGAGGCCCACCGGCTTGAAGCCTGCCATGCTGACAAGGTCCACGATCGCTTCGGTGTGACCTGCTCGGCGAAGAACGCCGCCTTTTTCGGCTCGGAGCGGAATGATGTGGCCCGGTCGACCGAGGTCGCTGGGTTGGGCGTTGTCGTCGACGAAAACCTTCACCGTGAGGGCGCGATCAAATGCGGAAACGCCCGTGGTAGCGCCGTGAATCGCGTCCACAGTTTCTGCCATCGCCGTTCCGTGACGAGCCGTATTGTTCTTCGTCATCATCGGAATCTGCAGCTCGGCAAGGCGCTCGGCAGTGGTCGGGATGAACGGTACGCCCCTTCCGTACTTGATCATGAAGTTCATGATCTCGGGGGTGCAGGATTCGCCCGCGCAGACCAAATCGCCTTCATTTTCGCGGTCAGGATCGTCGATGACGATGATCATTCGACCCGCTTTCAGCTCTTGGATCGCTTCTGGAATGGAGGCAAACTGCATTACATATCATTCTACGCCCCACACCCAACTGTCCGTTTTATGAGGCGGAGCGAACCTTGTGTTCTTGCATCCAGTCCGCCAGGACGCATAACCTCTTTATCGCGCCGACTGCTCCAGTGAAATTCTGAGTACGGCCGATTTTCGGGCTTGCTCGGCGGTCTTGAACTTTGCGACAGACGAAAAGAGAAAGAAACAGCAAAGAAAACTGAGCACATATCGAATGCTCTTGCTCCGACGAGAGGAGTTATCAGGAAAGAACCGATGGCATAGGAATAGACCTAGAATGGCCAACCCAATAGACGACATCAAAATCGTCAGTTCCATCTGATGAATTCCC
>CAZAVC010000121.1:0-6179 GCA_964488265.1 uncultured Fimbriimonas sp. | reverse complement strand
TGAAAGAAGCCATCGCTTCGCTCGAAGGAGCCTCTGAAGTGAGCGTTGATCTAGCCTCTGGAACCGCTACCTTCACGGGCATTGATCCTGAGAGAGCTATATCGGCAGTTAACGAGGAAGGCTACATAGCTTCACAAGAATGAACGATCACTCCGATCACCTGAAAGAGACGAGGCTGTCCATCCAGGGAATGACCTGCGCCTCATGTGTGCGCCGAGTTGAACGAGCCCTTGCCAAAGGAGACTCTGTCACCGATGCAACTGTCAATTTCGCGACGCACGAGGCGACTATTCTGCATGGGCCGACTATCTCCACCGACGAATTGGTTGCCGCCGTGGACTCAGCGGGATATTCCGCGCAAGTGATCCCGAGTGACCCCCACGCTGCGCATTCAGCTTCCGAGCACGCAGAACACCTGAGGTTGGAATCGGAAGAATCCAAAAAACTGATGCAGAAGAACCTCTGGCTCTCAGCGATTCTCACTGCACCGTTATTCGCCTTCTCGATGTTTTGGCATCCAAGGCCAGAATGGGCAAACTGGTTACTCTTTGCGTTGGGAACACCTGCAATCCTCTGGTGCGGACGAGGTTTCTTTGTCGTGGCCGCAAAGGCCGCGCGGCATGGAACCACGACGATGGACACACTCGTTGCCATGGGCACGGGTGCAGCGTGGATTTACAGTACCTATGCCCTGTTTGCCTACTCCGGGCATGAGCAAAGTGAGCACATCTACTTTGAAACTGGAGCGGTAATCGTAGTTCTGATCTTGCTCGGTCGATACATGGAGGCAAAAGCTAAGTCGCGGATGTCAGATGCCATCCGAAAGCTCATGGACCTCGCTCCGAAACTAGCGACCATTGTCGATGCCGATGGAAGTGAGCGCGAAGTGCCGATTTCCGAGGTACTGGTTGGAATGACAGTCGTGGTGAAGCCTGGGGGGCGAATCCCTGTCGATGGAGAGGTCATATCAGGTGAATCTTTTGTAAATGAATCCATGGTGACCGGGGAGCCGATTCCCGTACGCAAAACTCCGGGTGATTCAGTTACGGGGGGCACGGTAAATGAACAAGGGTCATTTACCTTTCGGGCTGTCCACGTGGGTTCTGAGACGATGCTCGCCCAGATCGCGTCTCTCGTACAACGAGCTCAAGGTTCAAAAGCCCCCCTCCAGGGGCTTGCTGATCGAATCTCCTCTGTGTTTGTTCCGGTCGTGATCGGTATTGCCGTTCTGACCGCGCTCGCATACGTCTTTTCTGGCAGGGGACTTGAAACGGGATTGCTCGCCGCTGTAGCCGTTCTTGTCATCGCCTGCCCCTGCGCCCTCGGCTTAGCTACGCCAACCGCCTTAATGGTTGGAACAGGACGCGGAGCAGAACTCGGAATCTTGATTAAGGACGGCGAGGCGCTGGAGCGAGCTGGCCGCATTCGGTCGGTTCTGCTCGACAAAACCGGAACGATCACCGAAGGCAAACCGCGCCTTACTGACATCGTCACGTTCGGCACTTGGACGCGAACCGATGCTCTTCGAATCGCTTCAGCGCTTGAATCGAAGAGCGAGCATCCCGTCGCCAGGGCCGTCTTACAGGCGGCAAAGGCCGAGAGCTTACAGTGGGAAGAGCCCACGACGTTTGAAGCTATTGGAGGAAAGGGCGTCACAGGCGAAGTAGCGGGGCTGATGGTGAGTGTGGGGAAGCCGGGCTGGGTGATTGCAAGCGAAGTCATCAGTCCTGAGATCGCTGAGGCGTTTGACAAGTTGGAAAGTCAAGGCAAAACCGTCTTCGTTGCAAAAGCAGGAGGAAACATCGCAGTATTCGCTGTTTCGGACGTTATCAGCGAGTCGAGCAAAGAGGCAATCTCACTCCTTGGGCAAGCTGACATTGAAGTAGTAATGGTCACCGGGGACAATCAACGAGCTGCGAACGCAGTTGCCCAGCAAGTTGGCATCTCGAAAGTGCACGCAGGAGTTCTCCCGGCAGACAAGGCCCAGCATGTTCAGGCATATCAGGATAGAGGCTCCACAGCGATGGTGGGTGATGGAATAAACGATGCGCCCGCACTTGCGCAAGCAGACCTTGGTATTGCAATGGGGCACGGCACGGAAGTCGCAATTGAAACTGCTGGAGTCACCTTACTACGAGCTGATCTACGTGGTGTTCCACAAGCAATCCGCCTCGCGAGAGCTACGCTTGGAACCATAAAGTGGAATCTCTTTTGGGCATTTATCTATAACGTCGTGATGATTCCGCTCGCCGCAATTGGACTCCTCAACCCAATGCTTGCGGCAGGTGCAATGGCTTTCAGTAGCATATCAGTAATCATCAACTCATTGAGATTAAGAAGCTTTTCGTGATGCTTTTGAACTTAATTCACTTATTTAGCTATTGTTATACCATTTAGGTTGTGATTAAATACACATATGTGTTCAATATTCAAACCTATAGTACTTACTCAGATTCTAATCACACCGGGAGCCCTTGCGATTCTCGACCAATGTTCCATTGACGCTCGAACCTGTCTCGCTGTCACGAGAGCCATCGAGGGCTCATCCCTGGGATCTCACGACGAGGCAAGAACTCGAATGATCTCTGGTAGTCGCCTTGCCGTCCGATTCATACCAGAGCGAGGCGTGGCTCTCATCATCACGGCAGGGCAAGCTTGGAAAAGCGCCTCCGCAGCACTTGACCAAGCTCTCATCGATGTCAGTACCCGCTTCGAAGTCGCCTGACTACTCGCCGCCCTCGAACGAATCGGTTCCACCCGAGGGACCCATCGGGTCGACGCCCGAAGAATCCGGAATTTCAGGCGGCCGCTTGTTTTCGTAGTGCTGCCACAGCGGTGACCGAAGAGTTCTTCGTGTCGCTGTTCTCGTCCATCTCGTATCGGTGTCCGCAGACCGTGTCCAAGTGTCAAGGTCTCGCCATACGGCTACATAGCGGTTCCCGACCGTAGAGTCCCTGGGGATGAACTCAGCGACAAAACGAACCGTCGCTTCAGCTGACGTTGGCCCCTTCTGCTCCACCGTGTCGATCGTATAGGTCACCTTGACATCGCGAACATTTCGATGAACCTTGCTCAGTCGTCCTTGAATCTCATCTCGACCGATTGTCCCACCCGAGTCAAAGGTGACGGAATAGTTGGATGGGAAGGTCGAGTAAGACAAGAATCCGCTCTGGAGTTCGGATGCGATTGCACTGTAGAACGGGTCCAAACTCTCTTTGCTTGGTCGGCGGTCGTCGAATTGAACGGTTCCTTCATCAAGCTGGTAGCTCAGCGTCAATTCTCCGGCCTGCTGAATTAGAGCCGGGGTCTGCCGCTTCCACTCGCGGGACTTGATACGCCACCCACCGGAGTTCATGAGGCGGTACTCATGCTCGATGATTCGCTCGATGACAAGATCCCCTTCCTGGTCGGTGCCTCCGGCGTTGGAAAACCACTTGCCAATTCCCGTATCGTAGCGAATCAACTCATTCGTTGTCACCGCCAGTTCGTCCTTCGATATCTGAGTGATGTTCAGAACCTTGAGCTTGACGATCTCCTCGTTCGCATTGAAGTAATCACTCGATGAGGTGAGAGTTTCCCCGACCATGCTCTTCGCCTGGAAGTCGCTAGTCACTAGTGTCGAGGGAAAAGACCCGCCGTTCCACTGTTCCTGGTAGTCCGCCATCAAGTCGGTGACCTTATCCTGGTCGGACTTCTCGGGCACGGATGTTTGAATAGGATCGTTCTTGGTCTCGTCCTTGACCAGAACCGGCTTTTGGTAGAAGTCCGCCGGAGGGCCGGTCACCAGAATGTATACGCCGCCAAGGACCGAGGCAGCGAGGGCCGCCAGTGAGATTACAACGGCGATGAACATCTTCACTCCAGAAAAGAACGGCTTCTCAGAAGTTTGCTTCGACAGGTCGAAACGAGTTCGAGGCTCTGCCGCGACTGGATTCGGGTTGAGATTCGCCTGGCTCATCGTTCGTGCTTTTGTTTCTGGGTCTGGGTCTCTGCTTCGTGCTGCTGGGACTGTTGCGCCGCTTCTTCCCCACGACTCTGTTTGATTTCCTCGCGAGCTTTCTCAACAGTCTCGTTCTTCACAGACGTTTCGGCGGAAAAGTTCTTCCAGTCGTGCTGAGCTTTTTCATCGGAGTTCATGCGGCCGTAGCTTGGATGACCGGACTCGATCTGAACATCGATGTCCTTCTGCAACTCATCTTTCTGGTACTGGTGGGCGCTCTTCCATTGCCACTCGCTCGCGCGATGCTCGAACTTTATTGGGTCGTTGGAGATGTTCTCTTGAAGAGTCGTCTTGGCCTCCCATCGGTCGAAGCGTCCATCTTGGCGCTCGGCATACAGCACGAGATCCTCGGGCTTGTTCTTCGAATTCCTCTCAACACTCTCGCGGATGAACTCATCACCGATTTTGTCAGCGCTGTTCCAGATGGCTGGTCCTCGGTTCTCCGGGTGCTCTGAGAGAACGAATTGGCGGTCGTCCGTATGCAGGTAGAACGTCGTGACTTGCTTATCAGCATGTTCGAATTCCATCGTCATACGGGTCCACTTTTGGTCGTTTTCTTGGCTCATGATTCATCCTTCTCCTTGCGGGCACTGAAGCGGCGGGACAAGCGCTTCTCAATAAACTCCTTCGTTTCTTCCACCGTAGCGACTCGGGCTGGAGCCGGAGATGCCTCGACTTCTGGAGTTGTAACGGGCGGCACTGGCACTTCGTTCGGTACCGGCGCAGACACGTTGGCCGGCGCGGCCTGGCTTGCCTTAATGAGGCGTCTCCGCTGCGCTACAGCTTCGTCCCACGGGTGAAGCCACTGGGCGGACGGCGCCCACGGTTGGAAGTCCGCAACGAGGACCGGGGCTCCTTTCACATCGTCTGGGAAGAGCCATGAACCAGGATAGGTGTGACGGTAGGCTCCGATTCCCGGCACAAGGTAGTAGCCCGTCAAACCTGTGCTCTTGCTTGTAACCGGAATCTGGAAGAGCTGCGACTCCATCACGGATTGACGCTTGACGTAGTGCTCGGTCTCCGTAACGGTATGCGTTCTCGAACCGACTCCGGAACTAGCTCGGGGACCGATGGGATCCGTCGTTCCGGTCGCCTCGCTCCGCCGCGTTTCGATGGCCTCGTAGTCACCAAAAAGTTTGGATGCCCACTCCGCAGTTCGTGGGCTTTCAAGTCTGAGGATGGCTTTGCAGTTGCACTGGCTGGTGATTACACCCGCGATGTTCTCGCCGTACACTTCACGAAGGCTGTCGATGTCTTGGAATCCAAGAACCACGCACACACCTTTTGAGCGGCCTTTCGTGAGCACGCTGGTGAGCCCCTCCAACTTGCCAGCTTCTCCGATTTCATCGAGGAACAGCCAGCTTCGCCGCGTTCCGTCACGATCCTCAGGCTGGTCAAGGAGGAGTTCCGATACTCGCTTAAAGATCACCTGATTGATCCGGTCGATAGCGGCTCGGGCTCGCTCATTGTTGCCAAGAATCAGGACGCAATTATCCTTACCACGGTTGGACGCCCAGTCCGAGAGGGAGATCTTGCGGCCCTGGTCGATGGCCATATCCCACATGGCCGCGATGGACTCATAGGGGGTCATCTTTGTGGCGACCGTCGCCATGATCTCCCCCAAGGTGTCCTCGCTTTGCGCGAATCGCTCCATGATGTGCGCGGCATCCGGACAGCCGGACAGCACACGTTTCAGCCGCTCGACGGTCTGCATGGTCCGAATCAGGTCGCTGAACCTCCAGTCGGCTCCAGAGCGAATGAAGGAAAGCATGACTCCATAGAGGAGTAGCTGAGCAGAATCCACGAAGAACGGTTGAGAGGCGTTCTTGTCCGACGGAATGAGCGTGACCGCCGCCTGAAGCGCAGCAGTTGGCTCGGAGATATCCTTGGCCATATCCCACGCCACACACCTTTCATCGAATGGGTTCAGCGTGAAAACCTTGCCAGGGATCCCCATTGTCGGGATTTGGGAGGCGATATCCTGTTTCGCGTCGTAAATCAGAGCTCGGTGGTCGGCACCCGTTCCGACGCTGAGAAGCACCTCCTTCATGAGCAACTGAATCGAGACCGTCTTTCCACTGCCAGTTGTTCCAACAACCATGAAGTGGGAGGTCGCGAATTTTGAGGGGATGCGAAGTCCGCCCCAAGTGATGCCTTGATCGCCCTTTTCGAGCTGAAA
>CAZAVC010000120.1:0-6181 GCA_964488265.1 uncultured Fimbriimonas sp. | reverse complement strand
TTTTAGTCCCTCCATTTTTGATTCCGAACGAAACGAAGGAACGCCTACATTTACAGGGTGGTTGTCGGTGGTTTTATCGATCCACCGATGAAGCTGAACCCCTTGAACATACTGAAGACCCAGCGACTCGGCCTGATCCATGCGCAAAAGATCGCCGAATGCGTTTCCGAGCCTGACAGGCTCGATCCCCGGAGAGAAAACCGAGTGCGCGAGCCAGTTCATAGGTGAAACTACGCCGACAAAGGTTAGTGTTGCTCCACCATTGGGTAGCTACCGAGAATGGTGGTTTCCAGAGCCTGAGCCCGGAGTCTGTGCAGAGCGGCGATGAGTCGCTCGTCCGTTCGGTGACCGGCGCAGTCGGCATAGAACAAGTACTCGAAGGACGCTCGCTGGGCAGGTCGTGATTCGATCATCATGAGGTTGACTCCCTGCTCGTAGAACGCTTCTAGCGCTCGATAAAGCTCACCCGGACGATTGCGGAGGTTGAACATCACGCTCGTCTTGTCTCGACCGGTTCGCGCGGGCTCGTTGAATCCAATCACCAAGAATCGGGTTCGGTTATCCGATCGGTCTTCGATGCGCTCCACCAAAATGGGGATGCCGACTGTTTCTGCTCCGAGGGCGTTGGCAATGGCAGCACTCTTGGGGTCGCCCAAAGCTCGCTCGGCGGCCCTTGCGGTGGGAACGGTTTCCACGATCTCAGCGTGAGGCAGATTCATCCTAAGCCAGCGCTTGCACTGACCCGCGGGTTGTGGACCCGCGTACACCCGTTCGATCTCTTCCAAGGAGGTTGCCACCGAAACCAAATGGTGGTGAATCTGAACGTAGTTCTCCGCGCAGATCTTTACGTTTGTCTGCGGGAACATGTCGAGCGTTTCAGGGACAACGCCGTGGATGCTGTTTTCTACCGGAACCACGCCATAGTCCACTTCGCCCCGTTCCACCGCTTCAAAAACGTCTTGAATGGAATCTTGCGGTCGATAGTCGCTGCTGTTTCCAAAGGTCTGCAGAGCGGCCATGTTGGTGTAGGTGCCCGCCGGCCCCCAGAAAGAAACGGTGAGCGGCTTTTCCAGAGCGCGTGCCGCACTGATGATTTCTCGGAAGACGGCTCGTAGCTGCTTGGGCAAAAGCGGACCCGGATTGGTGGCATCCAGCTTTTCATAAATCGATCGCTCCCGCTCCGGGGTGAAGAAGGGCTTCGAATCTCTCCCTTTTACTCGCCCAACTTCTTGTGCCAGCCCGGCTCTTCGTGACAAAAGCTGTACGAGTTCGGAATCGATCGAGTCGATATCGTTTCGAATTTCGTCTAATGGGCGTACCGGATCGGAATCGTTGGGGAACTGAGACATGGCGCAAAACTCAACGAGCAGGTGTTCCGTAAACGATCAAAATCAGTGATTGTTGCGATTAACAAAGAGGCGCCGTTGTCTCTTTCTCGCAGATTACCGATGGAAT
Source organism: uncultured Fimbriimonas sp. (assembly GCA_964488265.1). GTDB lineage: Bacteria > Armatimonadota > Fimbriimonadia > Fimbriimonadales > Fimbriimonadaceae > Fimbriimonas. The sequence goes on along the minus strand of CAZAVC010000120.1, from coordinate 4,726 downwards.
CTTTACGGACCCTCCGATTATGCCTTTTCAAGGGCAGAAACGGGCAGTGTTTACGAGTCTAACGGGATAAACTCCCGTATCAGAGAGCAGGGTTGTTTCGCGATTTTTTCGATCAATTTAACGCACTGACCTTAGGTCAGCGAGTCGTCCATGCGGTCGACGTCTTGATCGTTGCCTTCATCATCTACCGATTGCTCCTGCTCGTTCGCGGAACGCGAGCCTGGCGGATCCTTCTCGGCGTTGGTGTTTTCCTCATCGTCTTGCAACTCAGCGAGGTCATGAACCTCGGAACCCTGCACTGGATTCTCGAGAAAGCTACACTCCTCGGTCCGGTCGCGTTGGTCATTCTCTTTTTGCCGGAGCTTCGGCAGGCCATTGAAGGACTCACTAAGCTGGGCTTCATCCCGCAATCTTTTGTGGAGGTTGGACACGAGGCAACGCTGGAGAGACGCACGATCGAAGAGATCGTTGCCGCGGTTGGCGAAATGGCGCAGGACCACGTTGGCGCGCTGATCGTGTTGGAAACCGGGGCGAACCTAGATGAGATCGCCAACAATGGAGTTCAGCTCAATGCAAAAATCTCAAGTTCCTTGATCTCCTCCATTTTTTATGGTCAGAATCCGCTTCACGACGGTGCGGTCATTCTAAGAGGGAACTTGGTGATGGCGGCGGCTTGCCGACTTCCCCTCAGCGAATCCTCGCGGTTAGACAAAACTTTGCACATGCGTCACCGGGCGGCGGTGGGTGTTTCCGAAGAACTCGACGTCTTGGCGATTGTTGTCTCCGAAGAGCGGGGGACAATTTCCGTCGCGCGAGCGGGCAAGCTCACTCGCCTATCGAGCACGGTAGAACTGCGCGAAGTTTTGCTCCAAGAACTCGTGGATTCAGAGCGAGAATCCAAAGAGAAGAAGAATCACAAAAACGGAAAGCCGTCTAACGGCAAATCTCGGTCGCGAAAAGGCAAAGATCGGGAAGAAGTCGAGCCCACGGTCACGCTTCCGGGCGTGGAGGGGCGCCCATGAAAAAGATCAACTGGCCCCTTGCAATCTCTTCGCTGCTCACTTCCATTATCATCTGGAGCATCGTCTTTAGCCAAAATTCGCGCCCCCAAGTTGGGCGAGTCTATTCGCTGAAGGTGCAACCGAGCGGGCTGACTTCCGACCTTGTTCCGACCAAGTTTCCCGAAACGGTAACTGTTTCTGTACAAGCCACAGAGAATCAGCTCAAGCAACTCGGCAATGTAGAGCCTTACGCCGTTGTCGACCTAACTCGCGCTACAGAAGGGAGCCGGGCCTATCCTGTGCAGGTGTTCCCAACCAATTTCCGCGAGTACGTCACCGACGGAATCCTTTCCGCGAGAGTTGATATTGAGCGGGTGATCTCGAAGAAAGTCCCGGTTGTCATCGAGACCAAGGGCGAACTTTCAGACCTCACCTTAGGGCTCGATCGAATGGTTGCCGATCCTGCCTCCGTGACGGTCAAGGGTCCGCGATCGGAAGTGGAGGGGGCGATTCTTGTTCGAGGATTACTCGATCTCTCGGTCGTTCAGGCAGGTGGAGGCAGATCTTATCTTGCCCCGCTTGAGGCCCTCGGTGAAAAGCGTCGACCGCTTCCGAACGTCGCCACCGAGCCCCTCTTTGCCCGCGTGAGTGTGACCTTGGGTTCGGCACCAGAGACTCGGCAGGTTGTGGTCTCCCCAGACGTGCGGGGTCGCCCAGGGCGTGGATTCCTCATCGACGAGGTGCAGTTTGAGCCGACCCAAGTGATGGCGAAGGGCTCCAGCATGCTCATCGCCAAACTGCTGAACATCAACACTCAGCCGATCGATATCGAGGGCATTACCGAGACGAAGCAGTTTGTGCGCACGTTGAAAGTACCGGAGGGAGTTCGAGTGATCGGAACCTCTGAGGTTCGTGTGACGGTAAAGGTGAAAGCGGTTGTCCCTCAAGATTTGAACGGTTCGGGTGAAAATCCTTGACCGCGATTCGCACGATTCGCCCCGACGAGGCGGAGGCTTTTCTGCAGTTGCTGTGCGACGTCTTTGGCCTAGACTTCAACCGAGCCTACGATCTTTACTTCCAAGAGCCGTACTTCGATGTGAATCGAAAGTGGGCGATTTTCGAGGGTGCGGAGATGATCTCGGTTCTCACCACGACCCCGCTAAAATTCGGCTGGGGAGATGCGGTTGGCATCGCAGGCGTGGCGACCAAAGAAAAGTATCGCAACGAAGGCTACGCGAAGCGACTCTTGCTCAAGGTGCTGAGCGAGCACAAAAAGCGAGGGGAAGAGGCCGCACTCCTTTTCGCCACCGAAACGAAGCTGTACGAAAACGTTGGATTCGAAGGGCTGGATCGGGTGGTGCGGGGAGAACTGTACTCGGAACCCGCGAGTGGTCCTAACGAGGGTATGCCCATAGAACGTCTGGAAGACCTGTACGACAAATGGTCGTTTGGTCACCGCGATCGCCTTCGAAGAGACGAGCAACGCTGGAAGTATTGGAAGTGGCACTTCCGGCAATGCGCCCAGTATCGAGACGGGTATCTCTGCTTTGAGAACGGAATGCTTCGAGAAGCGCTTTACACCGGAAAAGCCGAGAACTGGCCGGTACCCGAAGGCTCCCAATGGATGGGGCTGAGCTACATGACTGACCAGCTCGAAATCCCGCTCCGGAACGTGACCGAGGAGACGATCCTTATGGGATACAACGTCCCCGGTCAGCCGCAAATGTTCTTAACCGATCAGTTTTGATCTCTGTCCCCGGGACCTCATACCTAACAATGCTAGGGAAGGGATCATTTTGCATTTTTGTGGAATCAATGGTTTGGGAAAAGGGATCATGGTTACCGCTTTCATTGCTTCCGCCGCTATCGCCCTGACGGGTGCGCCCGCCTCATCGGCATCGTTCTCAGCTACCAACCTGCTTCTGGCAGGTTCGCTTCAAGAACCCAAGAAGGAGATGACCTTCGAGGAAGAGCTTGCCGAACTCCGCAGCTACGGTAAGACGTACATCACCGGGTGGGACCTTGCCGACCAACAACCGGATGATTTCGTGCTTCTGGTTCGCGAATACCCCAAACGGGTCGAATGGATGAAGTCGACTTACACCAAGTACAAATCCGAAATCGACGCGAAGAGCGACAAGGGGCAGCAAATTCAATCAGCCGCCAAGTATGCGGCAACCGGCTTCAACAACTTCATGGCGAACGCCCAGTCCTTCGCAGAGAGCTTCAGCGAGAACTACGCCATGCACATGAAGAACGCCAAGGATGCAGCGGCCGACGCAGAGCGAACCAAAACCCCTGGCTTCTATCGAGTGTCGTTCCACCAACTAGAGCGATGCGAGTGGATGGTGACGATCCTCGTGGCATTCAATGGCGACAAGGACGAAACCGCCGTGAAATGCTCGAAGGAGGTCGACGGGCTTCAGGCGGACTACAAGAAGAAAGAGGCAGCTCTGATCAAGGCAACCGCGCGCGTGATAGTTGATCCGGAAGATAAGTACACGGGTGGCGATCGAGAGACCCATCGCAAGGCTATCTTAGCCGCCTGGAAGAAGGCCCACCCCACCGATAAGGTTCTTAAGGTCGCCTTCCCGAACGCGGCTTGGAAGATGAATCGGAATTCTCGCTGGAATAGCGCCACTTCCACGTGGCAGCATACGGACAAGTCGTATCTGGTTCTGGCGGTGGTGATCCAGAAAGACGCGAAGACGGCGACGATTTACCCTGCTTATGTCAACAAGGAGAATCGAACCGGAGAGATCATTTACGGGGTGGACACAAAGGGCTCCGGATTCGTCAACGACGATCTGCCGCTGTCGAAAGTCAAGGTCTGATTCTCGCGAGGCCTAAGAGCGACTAGCTCCATTGACGTAGGACCTGGGATCGAACGTTAGTTCGATCCCAGGGTCCGATCAGTTCTGACCTTGCGTTTCCTTTGCGCTGAAGGTTTTCTCCTTCGATGGACGGCTGCCGGTTCGCGTTTCCTTCGCGTTGAATTGCTCCCCATCCCAAGTGCTCACAATCGTTCTTTGCAGTGACGCATAGGGGGAATTTGAGTCCTTACGCGTCATGTAATTGATCGTTGTGATCAGCTTCTGGCCGGGTAGGTGAGACACCCTAACAAGTCTGTTTTCTGACTCCCTCTCAAAGGTCCACTCGGTCCAGATTTGATTGGCCTCTCTTCGAAGTTCCGAGGTGACTCGAGCACCCGTGCCGTAAGCTTTTTTGCACGCTTCAAGCGTCACGAAAGGCAGAAGGTCACTGCCCGTTTCCAACGGTAAAGATGGGTCGAAAAACTTCTTGTTCTCCAAGGAGATCCCTTCCCCTAGGGCAATTCGCTTTTCAATGGCCGCCTTGTCGGCTTTGATCTCTTTTGCCGAGGGGGGCGTCTTTCTTTTTGGGCCTCGGTCAATGGTCGAGACCCTTTCAATCGTCGCCCGGTCTTTGGTGAGGCTGAACAGGACCACGTAAGCGGGTCGGTCGCTCACAAGATACGCCTTGATCATTTTTCCTTTGAGAGTGGTGTCCCAAATGGTTTGCCCAGACTGCTTCTGAGCGACTCGCGAGTTGATGACGCTAACGAACGGACCCGCAACAATGGCCACGGCCAAAACCGTTGCGAAAGCGTAACCGAGAGTGCGAGTGGGGACTCGCCGAGGCTGGTTCGTCACTGGAATCTGCGCAATTTGTGATCTTAAAGTGTCTGGAAGGTCGGTGGGAGTTGA
>CAZAVC010000119.1:501-6191 GCA_964488265.1 uncultured Fimbriimonas sp. | reverse complement strand
GTGAGGGTGTTGACGGAATTAGTTTGTGTTCTCGCCGAATGCGATCGGGATGCGGACGGTCTCTGGCTTCAGCGGCTCGAGCCGTCGGAAGGAGACGGTGAGCATTCCGTTCTTCATGCTTGCGTGCAGGGTCTCGGGGTCCAGATCTTCCGGCAGTTGGAATGACCGTTGGAACTTGCCTTGCAGGAGTTCTCGGCGCCAAATGCGAGGCTGAACCTCGTTGCTTGACACTTGGGTTTCCTCGGTCGATTCAGAAACGGACTCGGTCTGGAATCCGGCTTGAATCTTTAGAACGCCCTTCTCAAGCGTGACTTCCACATCTTCCTGTCCGAATCCGGGCAGGGCGGCTTGAATCTCAAACCGACCGTCGAGTTCGGTGACGTTGGCGGAGATGGGGTGAACGATCTCGTTTCGGTTCTGCTCGCCCGTGGCAGGTTGGCCAGGGGACGGTTGAATCGACTCGAACAGTCGCTCGAATGCTCGCTCCATACGTGCCAACTCGCGGAGCGGGTTTTCGGAAACGGTGTTTCGGCCGACGAATGGGTGGATAGCGATCATGTTTCTCATGGTTGATGCTCTCTAATTGAGGCTTACATAGATATATAACGTGAGCCTTATACTATCACGTTCCAATTTTCGGCGATTTTTTCCGATTTTTTTGGGTCGGAAAAGAAAAAGCCCCCGGGAGGATTCCCGAGGGCTTTACACCGGCTAAAACCGGCTGGCTTATCGTCGCATGAAGCGAAGGATGTACCAGAACAACAGCATCACGCTAGAGAACAACGAGAGCGCGGCGGCGATCTCTTGGTCCGCCCGATACTTGTGAATGATCTGGCTGGTTTGGTAGAGGATGCACAGCGACGCGAAGATGATCATGATCGCGCTAAACCACACACCCAGGGCCAAGTTGAAGGCAATGGAGCAGATGATGAGCCCCAGAGCAACGAAGCTGAAGATGGTGAGACCAGCTCGCATGAACGAGAAGTCTTGCTTCGTGGTGAACGCCGTTACGGTGAGACCCATGAAGATGGCACCGGTGAGTACTGCGGCTGCAGGAATCACCGCTCCGCCACCCGTCTTGGTAAGAATCGCCAGCAACGGAGCGAAGAGCACCACCTGGAGCAGGACGTAGATGCTCATGCCTGCAACGGCCACGGGTCGCGAGGTCGCGTTGTTGGCCATGTTCTCGGCAACCCAGGCAATGCCCATGTAGCCAAGCATGAAAACGAGAACGCCGCCTCGACCGCTCAGCAAGCCCATGAGGGCCGTGGGGAGCGGAGTTTGCAACGCGAGGGCTTCCAAGACCGCAAACGCCGCAATCGCACCTGCCAGCCAAGCGTAGGTTCGCTTGTAAAACTGGGCTCGGACTTCGTTAGACTCCTCAGCTACCGTGTAGCGGGAGTAAATCTGATCGTAGAGTTCCATACGTTACTCAACTAATATAGAGCGTTTTTTCAGACATTTTTGTTCCCGGTCTTCAAAATTCACATTTCAAGACGCGGAAACCGCAAATTTCACTTCTTGGCGCGCGCCAAATCTTCTAGAAGTTGAATGGTTTGGGTCAAGTCAATGCAAGCATCGGTGACGCTTTGACCGTAGGTGAGGTTGCCCGAAATCTCTTGTCGACCCTCGACCAAGTGGCTCTCCACCATGACGCCCAAAATGCCGTGATCGGGATTTTGTAGCTGTTCGGACACGCTTTGGATCACCTTGGCTTGGTTTCTGTGGTCTTTGTTGCTGTTTCCGTGGGAGCAGTCGATCATGACCTTTGCGGGCAGGCCATTCTTTTCAAGAAGAGCAATGGCATCCGCAACAAAGCTGCGCTCGTAATTCGGTCCGGTTTGGGTTCCGCCGCGCAAGATGATGTGGCAATCGGCGTTGCCGGAGGTCTTGAACAAAGATGAGACGCCCTGCTTGGTAATGGACGGGAACCAGTGCGATTGTCGGCTGGAGATCACCGCCTCGACCGCTCGCTGAACGTTGCCTTCGGTGGTGTTTTTGAATCCGACAGGCATGGAAAGACCGCTACTGAGTTCTCGGTGAACCTGACTCTCGGTGGTTCGAGCACCAATGGCGACCCAAGAAGTGAGGTCGGCGATGTGCTGCGGAAGTTGAAGGTCTAAGAACTCGGAACCCGTGGGCAGCCCCATCGCGTTCACGTCACTCAAGAGCTTACGAGCCAGGCGTAGGCCCTTGTTGATGTGGAAGCTCTCGTCCAGATCGGGGTCGTTGATCAGTCCTTTCCAACCTACGCTGGTTCGCGGCTTTTCAAAGTAAGCGCGCATCACAACGATGAGGTCGTCCTTTAGGCGATCTGCGACCGGTTTGAGCTTCTCGGCATACTCGTTTGCCGCATTCGTATCGTGAATGCTGCACGGGCCCACAACCACCACCAGGCGAGGATCTTTGCCATGCAGGGCGTTTGCAATCGACTCGCGCGTTTTGGCGACAACCTCACTGGCGGTGTCCGTCACCGGATACTCCTCTTGCAAGATTGCAGGAGGCAGCATCGGACGGGCGTCGATAATCCTAAGGTCGTCTGTGGGTTTCATGCTCAAATCATCGCGAACGACCTTAGTCGCAGGTTGGATTATAGCCGTTGACCTCTTGCCAACGGCTACTCGCAAAGGTTAGCGGGATGCAGCGGCCATGGCTTCACCCACAGGCGAAACATTCATGACCTTAAACAGCTTCTCGATGAAGTAGTCCATCTCGTCCGGAGTCCCAATGCTCACGCGAAGACAATTCGGAGCCCCCAAAACGTGACCCGATCGGGTGATCACTCCTTCCCTCAGGAGCGCTTCAAAGATGGGCTTGGCAGGTTGACCAAGATCGGCGAAGACAAAGTTGGCAAAGCTCTTTACGGGCTTCGCGCCGACCTTCTCAAAAGCGGCGTTCAGCCTGTCCAACCCTTCTCGGTTTACAGCAACCGTTCGCGCCACGTACTCATCGTCTCCAATGGCGGCCACTCCCGCGGCTTGGGCGAGCAGGTTCACGTTGAACGGCTCGCGAGCCCGATCGATGGCATCGCAGATGTACGCCGGAACGAAGGCGTACCCAAGTCGAATACCGGCAAGCCCGTACGCCTTACTGAAAGTGCGCATACCGATCACGTTTCGACCCGCCTTCACGTAGTCGATGGAGTTTGGATACTCGGTTTGGTCAGCGGCAAACTCGTAATAAGCCTCGTCCAGAATCACCATCACGCGCTCGGGGATGCGATCCAGAAAGGCGTCGAATTCGGCTTTGGTTACGATCGTGCCTGTGGGGTTGTTTGGGTTGGCAACGTACACCAGTCGAGTGTTCTCGTTGACGGCGTCCGCCATTGCCTGCAAGTCGTGAACGTAGTCACCGTTCAGCGGAACGCGAATGAGTTCAGCGTTGGCAAGGTGAGCGGAGGCGTCGTAGCGGCTGAAGGAGGGGTAGCCAACGATGATGTTGTCGTTGGGACCGTCCAGGAAAAGGAGTCCGACGAGATGAAGAAGTTCATCCGATCCGTTACCGACGATGACCTGATTCATCGGGAGGTCAAATCGCTCGGCGAGCTTTTGTCGAAGGGTGAACGATGCGCCATCGGGATAGATGTGGAGCGACTTCGCAGCTTCGGCAATCGCTTCGACGGCTTTGGGCGAGGGGCCGAGCGGATTCTCGTTACTGGCGAGCTTCACCACTCGGTCAAGACCCAGTTCACGCTTCACCTCATCAATAGGCTTGCCCGGGGAGTACGGGGTCATTTCCAGAATATTGGGTCGGACCGCCGGACCGGAAAGGGGATTCATGATTAAGATTGTGACAGACCGAGGTTTCTCCCTCAGGCGCCAACCTGGAAACCCTTGCGGAATCGGTGCCAACTCCGCAAAATAACGGGGGCAAAATAACGCGGGGATACACCTGGCGCTGGCTTGAGCCGTGGCTATTGGAGGAACGAATGAATAGAACGCACAAGGTTTTTGGAACGTTTGTCGGGGGCCGTATTGGGTTGGGCTTGGTTCTCATGCGCGCGGTCGCAGGTTTGGCAATGGCGGTGCACGGTTATCCCAAGATCCAAGATCCCATGGGCTGGGCGGGCGACCAGTTTCCGCAGTTTCTGCAAGCTCTTGCCGCAGTGGCCGAATTTGTCGGCGGAGTGGGTCTCATGCTCGGCTTGCTCACTCCCCTCTGCTGCCTGGGAATCTTTGCCACGATGTTCGTGGCGATCATGGGGCACTCGGGGCAGGGTCACGCTTGGATTGGGAAAGGACCCACTTCTGAGCTGGCAAGCATCTACCTAGTCGTTTCCCTCTTCTTCCTCATTGCGGGTGGCGGGAAGTATTCGCTGGACTACCTCATCTTCGGCAAAGCTCTCAAAGAATAGGAGTCGGTTGGGAAATAGGGGGGTAACCGAAATCCTCGCGGGTCGTCATAATGCGACTATGCCCGCGACGCTCTTTTGCGCCCTCGCACTTACCAGCGCCTTCTCGGCGCCAAGCGGGGCCCCGATCTATCCGGGTGGAATGCTTATGTCTCAAGACACCACCCCCCCAACCAAGTCCGAAGCCAAACCCGATGAGACCGTAAAGATCGTCGAGAAAAAGGAAGGTTCCGGTCTTAAAGTTCAACCTTTCGACCTCATCGAGGTCGAATACGTCGGCAAATTGCTGGACGGAAAGGTTTTTGACAAAACCGAGGGCGGGCGAACGTTCTCGTTCCAAATCGGCGTTGGCTCGGTCATTGCGGGTTGGGAGATCGGCATGATGGGTATCGCCGAAAAGGGCGAGCGCACGCTAACGATCCCCGCCAAGCTGGCATACGGCGAGCAAGGCGCGGGCGACGATATTCCACCGAACGCCACTCTCGTGTTCGATGTGAAGGTGATTCGCATCGCTCCACGCGTGAAGGTGGAGATTTTGAAGGAAGGCACTGGAGACCCGATTCAGGTCGGCGACACGCTGGAAGTGCGCTATCGAGGCACGTTGAAGGATGGGAAGGAGTTCGACCAAAACATGGACGGCTCTCGCCCCGCGCTTCGCTTCCCGTTCGGCGGTCGCGTGATTCCTGGCTTCACGCAGGGTCTGGCGGGCATCAAGGTCGGCGAGCGACGTAAGTTCGTGATTCCGGCGGAGCTTGGCTACGGCAAGCGCGAGATTCCGGCTCAGGACGAAGGCGACATTAAGAAGGGATCGATCATCCCGGCGAACTCGGACTTGACGTTCGAGGTCGAGTTGGTGGGTCGGACGACGAAGACCACCAAGCCCGGCGGGCTGTAATCCAGTCCAGTTAGTCGTCGATTCCGGTCGGCGCGTTGGCGACCCAGAGGGTGCGATATTCCTCTGGGTCTTCGCATAACTCGTGGTCGACCGGGCCCGCCAGGATCACCTCGAAAAGCATCCCTTCCTCCGATTCGTCTCGGACAATGCGGTCGAAGCTCTCCGTGTAGAAGGGCGAGTAGCGCTCTTCGGTGAGCTTCATGATCCGCTTCCCGGCTTTGGTTTTCGCCTTCTCCACGATGTCGCTGAGTTCGTAGGGGCGACCCTCGCGGTCGCTTTCGACCCGAAACAGGAGGTCGGTTTGCTCGGGGAGAACGCAGAGAATGTCGACGTTCCACTTTCGACCGTCCGCCCGGAGAAGATCCTTGAAAAGGATCACTCGCTCGGGTTCGGTAAGGGGCCGTCGATGCTTGAACGTGACGTAATACGTGACGTCATCGGCGC
>CAZAVC010000119.1:0-491 GCA_964488265.1 uncultured Fimbriimonas sp. | reverse complement strand
GTTATCCCAGCGAGACATTAACCTTTCGCCACCTTTCGCAAGGTTCGCGTCGCCCGGGCGACCAATGACTTGGTCTCCTTCGTCGGGCTTTGTTCGAGCCATCCGTCGGTCACTGTCTGCACCCAATCGGGGTGGGTTTTGGAGGCGTCGTTTAGCCAGTTGGCAACCGAGTTCCGGACGTAAAGCGAGGGGTCTGCCTTGAGCGGATCCAGCAACGGGAAGCCGAGTTCGGGATGCTGTTTGAGCAACTTAAGGTGAGCGCACCAAACGCCTCGCGGACGGGTGAGTTCGGTGGCGTACCGACGAATGCCTTCGTCTGCGTCCTGCACGAACAGTTCAAGTTCGATCAGCGCTACCTTTAACGTATCGTCTTCCAAAAGGTGGGGCCTCACCGAAAGCCAAGCCACTTCCCTAACGCCAAAGTGAGGATCGGCGGCGAAGGGTCGATTTGCCCAAAGACGATCGCGCACGTTTTCTAGCGGCATTGCCTG